>JAOHEU010000002.1 GCA_028097645.1 Candidatus Pelagibacter sp.
TATGAAACTAGCTACAATTATAACGACATTAATGAATTTATGAAAACTAATAAATTTAAACCTGTGTATCTTGAACATATTTCACGAAATAAAGATGCAGAACTTGTTGAATATGATGCTTTGTTTGAAAAAATGAATAATGAATAATTAATTTAATAAATATGATATTCAATATATATTTATTTAATTATTTATATATACCACATATAGTATTGTTAACTCTAAATTTTGAGTATTTTCCTTTGATCAATTTAAGATAATGGTAAAAGATTATCTTAATTCAAATTTATTTTGAATTATTTGTTAACAAATAAAAATAACTAAAAGGAAGAATAATGTTTAAATACTTAAAACAATTAACTTCTTTAGTAGCAATGGTTGCTGTGTTGTTTACTTTTACAACAGAAACTTTCGCTGCTAAAAAATCAAAAACACTTAAAAACACTCAGAAGAAGGGTTTTGTAAGATGTGGAGTATCTCAAGGTCTACCAGGATTTTCTAATGCTGACGCTGCAGGAAATTGGACTGGTGTTGACGTTGATGTATGTAGAGCGGTAGCTGCTGCAGTACTAGGTGATGCAAACAAAGTTAAGTTTACACCATTAAGTGCTAAAGAAAGATTTACAGCTTTAACTTCTGGTGAGATTGATATCTTATCAAGAAACACAACTTGGACTCTTTCTAGAGATGCTGACATTGGACTAACTTTCGTTGGAGTAAACTTCTACGATGGTCAAGGTTTCATGGTTAGAAAAGACTCTGGAATTACTTCAACAAGCCAATTCAAAAATGGAATCTCAGCTTGTACTAACATTGGTACAACAACTGAGTTAAACATGAGAGACTTCTTTAATTCTAAAGGAATTTCTTATACTCCAGTTGCTTTTGAAAAAGCTGACGAAGTTGTAGCTGCTTATGATGCTGGTAGATGTGATACTTACACTACTGACAAATCAGGTCTTGCTGCACAAAGAACTAAAATGACTAACCCAGATGATCACATCGTATTACCTGAAACTATTTCAAAAGAGCCATTAGGCCCTGTTGTTAGACAAGGTGATGCAGTATGGGAAGATATCGTAAGATGGTCTTTAAATACTATGATCGAAGCTGAGGAGTACGGTGTTACTTCTGCAAATGCTGACATGATGAAAACTTCAGAAAACCCACAAATCAAAAGATTAGTTGGTGCTGAAGGTGAAATGGGTGCTGCATTCGGTTTAGATAACGAGTGGAACTTAAGAATTATCAAACAAGTTGGAAACTATGGTGAAAGTTATAAGAGAAATATAGCTGACACTGGTATCTTACCAGACAGAGGTCCAAATGAATTATGGACTAAAGGTGGTATTTTATACGTTCCACCATCAAGATAATTAAAAGTTATAAATTAATTAAAAAGGGCTGGATTTATCTAGCCCTTTTTTTATAGTCTCATTCAAATGAAATTTAAAAAAATCTTACCTCAATTTTTAACTCTATTATTTATAGTTTTAATATTCGGCTTCTTTACCATGAATGCTCAAGAGAATATGGATACTCGTGGTATTCAGTTTGGATTTGGATTTTTAAAACAAGAAGCATCCTTCGATATTCAGTTTTCTTTAATCGATTATGACGGCTCAAGATCTTATGCGAGAGCTTATTTAGTAGGATTGTTAAACACTTTGCTTGTATCAGTAATAGGTATTATTTTATCAACAATTTTAGGAGTAATTATAGGTGTAGCCAGGTTATCACCAAACTATTTAATTAATAAAACTGCTAGTTTTTATGTAGAGTTTTTTAGAAACGTTCCTTTACTATTACAAATATTTTTCTGGTATTTTGCTGCATTAAGAGCACTTCCTATGCCAGAAGATGCTCCATTAATCTTAGGATCATCATACATGACTATTAAAGGACTTTATACAATCGCACCTGTTTGGAATAACTTTGACGTATTTTTTGGTGCACTTATTATTGCAATGATAATTATTTTCTTTTTCAATAAATTTGCAAAAAGAAAACAAGAAGAAGAAGGAAAACAGTATCCTAAATTTTTAATATCTTTAGGTATATTTATAATTATACCAGCGCTAACATTTATTGTTGGAGGCGTTGATTTATCATGGAGTTTTCCTGAACTAAAACAATTAGCCAAAACTTCTTTTACTTTTGAAGGGGGGCTTGGAATACCACCAGAATTAATAGCATTAACTTTAGCTCTTACATTATATACAGCAACTTTTATTGCTGAAAACGTTAGAGCAGGTATTCAAGGAATTGGTAAAGGTCAAAAAGAAGCTGCAGCTTCAATAGGACTTACACCGAGCCAAGTTTTAAAACTTGTTGTAATGCCTCAAGCATTGAGAATTATTATACCACCAACAACCAACCAATATTTAAATTTAACTAAAAACTCATCTTTAGCTGCTGCGATTGCATACCCAGATTTAGTTTTAGTATTTGCTGGAACTGCAATGATGCAAACAGGTAGAGCTATTGAGATAGTTGGTATTACAATGGCTACTTATTTAACAATTAGCTTATCTATTTCAGCGTTTATGAATTGGTACAATAAAAGAATTGCGATACAGGAAAAGTAAAATGAATAATGTAAATTTTTTAAAACCTAACAAAGAAAATCTAAATTTATATTTAGTTCTTGGAGCATTATTTTTTACATTAGGGATTGTTGATTTTTGTTTAAATAATTTTTATAAAACAAATATTACTGGTTTTTTACCTGGTTATATAAGTTTCTTTACCCCTTTAATTTTTGGCTTGATAGGTCTTCATTTAATTAGAATTGAATTTTCAGGAATTAAAATATTAGACGAACTTAATAAGAACATAAATACTAACAATTTTAATGCCGCCTTAAGCGTAAGTATAATTATATTAATTATTTTTAGTGTAGCACCATTACTTAATTGGTTCATTCTCGATGCCACATTTGTTGGAGATAGCAAAGAAGCTTGTACTGGTGGAGGTGCATGCTGGGTTTATATTAAAACTTGGTTTAATAGATTTATGTATGGAATGTATCCTAATGCCGAGCAATGGAGAGTAAACGCTACATTTATTATTGTTTTAGGATTAATGGCAGCAGGATATTTTTTTCCTTTAAGATACAAAAAATATTTAACTTTTTATTATGTTATATTTTTACCAATAATATCATTTTTGCTTATTTATTATTTGATATCTGGTGGTGAATTTGGTTTAGAATGGGTTGAAACAGGTGCTTGGGGTGGTCTTTCATTAACATTTATCGTTTCATTCTTTTCTTTAATTTTCTGTTTTCCAATTGGAATGATGTTGGCTCTTGGAAGAAGATCAGATTTAGCAGTTGTTAAATATTCATCTCTGTCATTTATTGAGTTTTGGAGAGGAGTACCGTTAATTACTGTTTTATTCATGTCAGCTGTTATGTTTCCGATGTTTTTACCAGATGGAACGTATGTAGATAAATTAATTAGAGTTATCGTTGCGATTACATTGTTTGAAGCTGCTTACACGGCCGAAGTTATAAGAGGTGGCTTACAAGCTTTACCTAGAGGGCAATATGATGCTGCAAAATCTTTAGGAATGGGTTACTGGCGACTTCATCTTTTAGTTATTTTACCTCAAGCTTTAAAATTAGTTATTCCTGGAATTGCTAATACTTTTTTAGCTTTAGTAAAAGATACTCCATTAATCTTTGTAGTAGGGTTATTAGAGTTAGTCGGAATGTTAAACTTAGCAAAAACAAATCCTAAATGGCTTGGTTTTTCTATGGAAGGATATGTATTTGCTGGAATAATATTCTGGATTATTTGCTACAGTATGAGTAAATATAGTCAAAAATTAGAATTAAAATTTAAAACAGATAGATAAATTATGTCAGATTCAATTATTCAAATTAAAGATGTAAACAAATGGTATGGCGACTTTCAAGTTCTTAAAGATATTAATCTTGAAGTTAAAGCTAAAGAAAAAATTGTTGTTTGTGGACCTTCAGGATCTGGTAAATCTACGTTAATTAGATGCATCAATAGATTGGAAGAACATCAAGAAGGAAACATAGTTGTTGATGGCACAGAAATTTCAGAAGATACTAAAAATATTGAACAAGTAAGAGCTGAAGTTGGAATGGTATTTCAACAATTTAATTTATTTCCACACTTATCAATTATTGATAACTGCACGCTTGCACCTATTTGGGTTAAAAAAATGCCAAAGAAAGATGCGGAAGAATTAGCACTTAAACACTTAGAAAGAGTTCAAATTTTAGATCAAGCTCAAAAATTCCCAGGTCAATTGTCTGGTGGACAACAACAAAGGGTAGCTATTGCAAGAGCTCTATGTATGGAACCTAAAATAATGTTATTTGATGAACCTACTTCTGCATTAGATCCAGAAATGATTAAAGAAGTGCTTGATGTAATGGTTAATTTAGCAAAAGAAGGTATGACAATGATAGTTGTTACTCATGAAATGGGTTTTGCTAAAGAAGTTGCTGATAGCATGATATTTATGGACGAAGGAAAGATAGTAGAGAAGGCGGATACAAAAGAATTCTTTGCTAACCCTAAGAGTGATAGAACTAAGCTATTTTTAAGTCAAATTTTATAAAAAAACTTAAATTTAGATGCATTATAAATAAGATTTTGCAAACCTATTATGAGTTTTTTTAAAAGAACTTATGCTTGACAGGTTTTAAATTTTCCAACTTTTACCTAAAAATATATAAATTTTTTTATTGCAGTAACATTAATAAATTTGTTCAATATGATTTTAAAATTTAATTAAGAGGGGTCTTAATGGAAGATAATTTCAACAAACACTTAGGTAATAAACTTAAGCTAAGAAGATTAGCTTTAGGTTTAACACAAACTAAAGTGGCAAAAGCAATTAACGTTACATTTCAACAAATTCAAAAATATGAAAAAGGCACTAATGGTGTTAGTTCAATTAGATTACTTCAGTTATCTAATTATTTAAAAGTACCAATTAATTATTTCTTTGAAGATTTTTCAGAATATTTAATTAACTTAGAAAAATCACAAGAAGGTCACATGAATGTTAATTATAATTTTTTAACAAAGCTATATTCAGAACTTAGTGCTGATCAAAAGTTAAAATTTAACAAATCTCTACAAATTTCAGGAACAGTTATTTCAAAAGCAGTATAATTTTATTTAAGACCCTAAAAATTAAACTTTATAAGATCTGAAATCTTCAACATTTTTTTAAGAAAATTATTTAGGAATGATTTTTGGCTCCTCGGGCAGGACTCGAACCTGCGACCAATTGATTAACAGTCAACTGCTCTACCAACTGAGCTACCGAGGAATGTAAAAAACTCAACTTACTTTTTTTTAGAACTAAAACAAGATTTTTTTTGGAGGCAACGCCCGGAATCGAACCGGGATACAAGGATTTGCAATCCTCTGCGTAACCATTCCGCCACGTTGCCATCTTGTTTTGACTAATAGCTTCAGATGCCTTTTTATATTAAATATTTCTCATTAGTCTATTAAATAACGATCTAAATTGATTATTGTTAATTTAGATTATTAAATTATAAACTTTAAACACCATGAGTAGTGATAAATATATACATTCTGATGTTGAAGATAGGATCTATTCTTATTGGGAAAAAAATGAACTTTTTAAACCCAAAGAAAACTTAAAAAAATTTTCTATCGTAATACCCCCACCGAATGTAACTGGCAGTCTTCACATGGGCCACGCATTAAATAATTCTATTCAAGATTTATTAGTTCGTTATCATCGAATGAATAATTATGAAACTTTATGGCAACCTGGAACAGATCATGCTGGTATTGCCACTCAAGCTTTAGTTGAGAGAAAACTAACAGCTGAAAAGATTGATAAAAATGAAATTGGAAGAGAAAAATTTATTGAAAAAGTTTGGGAATGGAAAGAGCAATATGGTGATATTATTATTAATCAGTTAAAAAAACTTGGATGTTCCTGTGATTGGTCACGTAATGCCTTCACAATGGATGAAAATCTATCTAAATCTGTAATCAAGGTATTTGTGGATCTTTATAATAAAGATTTAATTTATAAAGATAAGAAACTTGTGAACTGGGACACAGTTTTAAAAACTGCAATTTCTGATCTTGAAGTAGATCAAAGAGAGGTAAATTCAAAAATTTATTACATTAAATACCCAATAGATGGGACTGATGAGTTTATATCTATAGCAACTACTAGACCTGAAACAATGTTGGGAGATACTGCAATTGCTGTAAATCCAAAAGATGAAAGATTTAAAGATTTTGTTGGTAAAGTTGTAACGATACCAATTGTTGGAAGAAAAATTAAAATTATAGAAGACGATTATGCTGATCCTGAACAAGGGACAGGAGCGTTAAAGATTACTCCAGCACATGATTTTAATGACTATGATGTTGGACAAAGAAACAATCTTGAGATTATTAATATTTTTACAGAAGCTGGTAAAATCAATGAAAATGCACCTAAAGATTATATTGGTCTTGATAGATTTGAAGCAAGAAAGAAGATTTTAAAAGAACTTAAGGAAAAAGAATTTTTTGTAAAAGAAGAAAACATTAAAAATAAAGTTCCTTATGGAGATAGATCTAATTCAATTATTGAGCCATTTTTAACTGAACAATGGTTTGCAGATGCAGAAAAATTATCTGTTAAAGCAAAAGAAGTTGTTAATTCAAAAAAAACAAATTTCTTTCCTGAAAACTGGTCAAAGACTTATTTTCAATGGATGAATAATATAGAACCGTGGTGTATCTCAAGACAACTTTGGTGGGGTCACCAAATCCCTGCTTGGTACGGTCCAGATAAAAAAATCTTTGTAGCTTACAATGAAGAAGAAGCAAAAAAGTTAGCAAATAAACATTATGGTAAAGATGAAAAATTAATCAGAGATTCAGATGTATTAGATACTTGGTTTTCATCTGGTCTTTGGCCATTTGCAACTTTAGGCTGGCCTGATGATAAAAATTATGTCGAAAAATTTTATCCAACATCTGTTTTAGTTACAGGTTTTGACATTATCTTTTTTTGGGTTGCAAGAATGATTATGTTTGGCACAGAGTTTTTAAACAAAGAACCATTTAAAGATATTTATGTTCATGCATTAGTAAGAGATGAGAAGGGACAAAAAATGTCAAAATCAAAAGGAAATGTAATTGATCCTTTAGATTTAATAGAAAAATACAGTGCTGATGCATTAAGATTTACTCTTCTTTCAATGGCATCTCCTGGTACAGATGTAAAACTTTCTGAAGATAGGGTTAAAGGATATAGAAATTTCCTTAATAAACTTTGGAATGCTAATAATTTTTTAATCACTAATGAATGTGATTTTTCTGATATTGATAAAGTTCCAAATTTATCAGTTAATATTAATAAGTGGATATATACTGAGTTAATTGAAGCTAAGTCAAAAATTGAAAAAAACTTAGAAGATTACAGATTTGATGAGGCTGCAAAAAACGCTTATCAATTTGCTTGGCACTCTTATTGTGACTGGTATTTAGAATTATCAAAAACAATATTGTTTTCAGATAATGAAGAGGCAAAAACTGAGGTTAGAAAAGTTTCAAGTTATGTATTCAAGCAAATTTTGATTTTATTACATCCATTTATACCTTTTGTTACAGAAGAAATTTGGCTTAACAATAAATTTGATAAGTCAGGTAAAGATTTTTTAATGCATGCTAATTGGCCAACTGGCGAGATTAATAAAGACTCTAGTACTGAACAAGTTGAGAATATCATAAGCATCATATCTGAAATTAGATCATTTAAAAATGAGCTAAATGTAAGTCCTGGTTCATTTATAGATATGTCTATTAATAATATTAATGATGATCAGAAAGATTTTATTAAGAATAATGAAATTATTCTTAAAAAATTAGGAAGAATAAACAATATTCTTAATGATGATCTGGATAAACCAGCAGCAACTATGGTTGTTTCAGGGGATTTGTTTAAAATCTATTTTGACAAAGATGTTGATTTAAAACTTATTAAAGAAAACTTAACTATCAAACAAAATAGAATTCAAGACGAAATGAACAAGATATCTCAAAGATTAGAAAATAAAAGTTTTGTTGATAGAGCACCAAAAGAGATTGTTGAACAGGAAAAAACTAATTATAATAATTTAAAGAATGATATTGATAAAATATCAGTAACAATAAAGGGTATATAATGGCAAAATTTAACAAAAAGAAACTTCCAAGCAGACACACATCATTAGGTGCAGACAGAGCTCCTCACAGATCATTTTATTATGCAATGGGTGAAACTGAGAAAGATGTGGCAAAACCTTTTGTAGGGGTTGTATCGACTTGGAATGAAGCAGCACCTTGTAATATTGCCCTTATGAGACAAGCTCAATCTGTTAAAAAAGGTGTAAGAGCTAATGGTGGAACCCCAAGAGAATTTTGTACAATTACAGTTACTGATGGTATTGCAATGGGTCATGAAGGAATGAAATCTTCATTAATTTCAAGAGAAGTAATAGCAGACTCAGCTGAGCTTACGGTTAGAGGCCATTGTTATGATGCATTAGTTGGTATTGCAGGATGTGATAAATCATTGCCCGGTTTAATGATGTCTATGGTTAGATTAAATGTTCCAAGTGTTTTTATTTATGGAGGATCAATTCTTCCAGGAAGATACAAAGGTAAAGATGTAACTGTTGTTGATGTATTTGAAGCTGTTGGAAAACATTCATCAGGTCAAATGTCTGCAGCCGAACTTAGAAAATTAGAATTAGTTGCTTGTCCTAGTGCAGGTGCTTGCGGAGGTCAATTTACAGCAAACACAATGGCCTGTGTGTCTGAAGCTATTGGTTTAGCATTACCTTATTCAGCAGGAACTCCAGCTCCTTATGAAGAAAGAGATAAGTATGCCAAAGCAAGTGGTAAAACTGTTATGGATCTATTAAAGAAAAAAATTAAACCAAGAGATATTGTAACTAAAAAAGCTTTAGAAAATGCTGCAACAATAGTTGCTGCTACAGGTGGATCAACTAATGCTGCTTTACATTTACCGGCGATTGCAAATGAAGCTGGGATTAAATTTGATTTAATGGATGTTGCTAAAATTTTTAAAAAAACTCCTTACCTTGCTGATTTAAAACCAGGTGGAAAATATGTTGCAAAAGATATGTGGTTAGCAGGTGGTGTTCCAATGTTACTTAAAACTTTATACGATGGTGGTTTTATTCATGGTGATTGTATGACGGTTACAGGAAAAACTATGAAGGAAAATTTAAAAAATATCAAATTTAATCCTAAGCAAAAAGTTTTAAGAAAATATGATAATCCATTATCTCCAGATGGAGGTGTTGTAGGTTTAAAAGGAAATTTAGCTCCAGATGGAGGTATTGTTAAAATTGCAGGACTTAAAAAATTACAATTTACTGGAAAAGCAAGATGTTTTGATAATGAAGAAGCAGCAATGGCAGCTGTACAAAACCGAAAATATAAAGAAGGGGATGTAATCATCATTCGATACGAAGGTCCAGTTGGAGGACCAGGCATGAGAGAAATGTTATCTACTACTGGTGCAATTTATGGACAAGGTATGGGTGAGAAAGTTGCCCTTATAACTGATGGAAGGTTCTCTGGAGCTACTAGAGGCTTTTGTGTAGGTCACGTAGGCCCTGAGGCCGCCCTAGGAGGTCCTTTAGCTCTTTTACGTAATGGAGACGTCATTGATATTGACGCTAAAAAGGGCACTATCAATGTAAGACTTTCTAAAAATGAATTAGCTGCAAGAAAAAGAAAATGGAAAGCAAGAAAATCAGATTTTGGTTCAGGTACTTTATGGAAGTATGCACAAACAGTAGGACCTGCTTATTTAGGAGCACCAACTCACCCAGGTAAGAAAAAAGAAGTTAAGGATTATTCAGAAATTTAATGAAAATTCGTCCAGTCATTTTATGTGGTGGATCTGGAACACGTCTTTGGGCTAATTCAAAAAATCATCAAGCAAAACAATTTATTGATTTTGGCAATTGGACTTTATTGGATAAAACTTTGGAAAGAACTAAAGCATCTATTTATGATGCACCAATAATAAGCACTAATAAAAAATATCTTAAAGAAGTTAGAAAACACCTTAAGAAAAATAAGATCAAAAAATACAAAATAGTTTTAGAACCTGCAAAAAGAAATACGGCTCCAGCTATTTTAAGTACTGCCTTAATTAAAGATATCCCAAATGATCAGCCATTGATGTTTTTTACAGCCGATCATTTAATTGAAAAGATGAATATTTTTAATAAAGCAATTAATAAAAATAGCTCAAATTTAACAGATCAAAATATCTTTATATTTGGTATCAAACCAACTGCTCCATCTAGTGAATATGGATACTTTTTAACTAAAAAAATTAAAGGAAACATTAATAAAGTAACTAAATTTATTGAAAAACCAAAAGAAGTAAAAGCAAAACAAATTATAAAGAAAAAAGGTTATTGGAATTCTGGAATGTTTTTCCTTAGAAAAGATTCAATCATCAATAACTTTAAAAAAAATCAACCAATAATTTACAAAAACTGTTTTGAAGCAGTTAAAAAAGCTAAATTAAAATCTAATACTTATTATTTAAATAAAACATCATTTGAAAAAGCAACTGCTAAATCATTTGATTATGCAATATTAGAAAAAACAAAACAAATTAATGCTATCAAATTAGATATTCCATGGTCAGACCTTGGTAGTTGGAAAGAAATCTTAAGGATGTATGACAAAAACAAAAGTAAATATGTTAAGAAAAAAAATGTTTATTACCGACCATGGGGTAGATATACGAACTTATTTGAGGGAAAGGAGTTCTTAATTAAAGAATTATTTGTAAAACCCAAAGGCATATTAAGTTTACAAAAACATCATCATAGAGCCGAACACTGGTTAGTCACTCAAGGGAATGCAAAAATAACTTTAAACAAGGATAATTTTACAAAGAAACCTAATGAACATATTTTTATCCCCTTAAAAGCTATTCATAGAATTCAAAATCCTGGGAAAAAACCAGTAAAAATAATGGAAGCTCAAGTGGGTTCAATTCTTAAAGAAACAGACATCATTAGATATCAAGATGTTTATGGAAGAGTTAAGTAAGTGGAACTGTTAACAATAATATTATTAATTATTATTGGGATATTGACATACCTTCTATTAAAAAAAGAAAGAGTTCTAGGAATAAATACTGAGGATAACAGTCAAGAAGATAAAGTTAAGATTATAGAAAATAAAGACTACCGTAAAAATATTCACGAATTATTAAATTATATTCCAGAAGGGATTTTAATTTTAGATAAATCTAAAAAGGTAATTTTTACTAACAACTCTGCTACAAAATGGTTTCAAACAAAATTAAATGAAAATATTAGTGGATTTTTAAGAAATCCTGATTTGTTAAATTCTATCGATAAAGCTTTTGAAGGTAAAAACCAAACTGACTTAGAAATCGAAATTAGAAATCAATCTGTCTTTAGACTAAATATTACCATTTACCTTGATAAAGAAAATCTATTCTTTGACGAGATATCCTGTTTTTTATTTATAAGAGACTTGACTGAATTTTATAAATTTCAACAACTTAAATCTGACTTTGTTGCAAATGTTTCTCATGAATTAAGAACTCCACTTCAATCAATTAAGATGGGTCTGGAAACTTTTGAAAATAATAAGGATTTGAATAAAAATGCTGAAGTTAATAATTTGTTACCTGTGATGACATCTCAATCTGAAAGGATGGAGAATTTAATAAGAGATTTATTATCTTTGTCTAAAATTGAATTACAAGAACACATAAGACCAACACATGAAATTGATTTAACTGAGCTGCTTGAATATGTGATTAAAACATATGAAAAAATAGTCAGTAAAAACAATATAAAATTAAACTTTCACAAAATTGATAACTTTAAAATAATTGGTGATAGAGACAAATTAATAGAGATTTTTACAAACCTCATTGATAATGCCATTAAATATAGTGAGAAAAACAAAGAAGTTACTATTTCATCAAAAAAAGAAGGTGATTTAAATATTGTTTCAGTTACAGATCAAGGAATTGGTATACCTAAAGAATTTATTCACAGAATCACTGAACGTTTTTTTACGGTTGATCCGAGTAAAAGTCGAAGTGTTGGAGGCACTGGTTTGGGGTTAGCTATTGTAAAACATTTAGTATCTCAACATAGGGCAGAAATGGATATTAGTAGCATTGAAAATAAAGGAACCACAATTGATATCAAATTTAACGCTTTGTAATACAACTAAAAAGTTAGTCTTTGTAATAAAACTTTAACCTTCCTTTAATAAAATATTTAAGAATCAGATTTAATTAGTTGCGTATGTTAAATCTAAAAAAAAGGAAAATTATGAATAGATTAATTAATATATTATTGGGATTTCTTTTAATTCTAAGTTTTACAACAACAAGTTACTCAAGAGATCAAATTAAAATAGTAGGATCTTCTACTGTTTATCCATATGCAACTGTTGTTGCTGAAAAGTTTGGTAAAAGTGGAAAATTCAAAACACCTGTTATTGAAAGCACTGGAACTGGGGGTGGAATGAAACTATTTTGTGCTGGTGTTGGTGCAAATCATCCAGATGTCACTAATGCTTCAAGAGCAATTAAGCCAAAAGAAAAAACATTATGCGAAAAAAATGGTGTGACTGATATTATTGAAATAGTAGTCGGCAATGATGGTATTTCTTTTGCTCATGCAGTTAGCGCTCCAGACGCTAATTTTACAAAAGAACAACTTTGGAGAGCTTTAGCAGCTAAAGTAGATGTTGATGGTCAGCTTGTAGACAATCCTTATAAGAATTGGACTGATATTGATTCAAATCTTCCTAATAAAAAAATTGAAATTTTAATTGCTCCCCCTACATCAGGTACTAGAGATGCTTGGAATTCTTTAGTAATGGTTAAAGGTTGTACAAAAACTGCTAAATCACTTCATGAGACTACAGGTAAAAATGTTAAAAAAGAATGTGCTAAAATTCGAGAGGATGGTTATGCGGTTGAAGCAGGGGAAAATGATACTTTAATAATTCAAAAACTATCATCAAATCCTGATGCTTTTGGCTTTTTTGGATATAGTTATCTTGTAGCTAACAAAGATAAAATTAAAGCTTCTTCAATTGATGGTGTTCAGCCATCTTTAGAGGGTATTCAGGATTATTCATATCCAATAGCAAGACCTTTATTCTTTTATGTAAAGAAAGCACATATTGGTGTAATTCCTGGAATTCAAGAATTTCTTAAGGAGTTCACATCTAAAAAAGCTATGAGTAATAGAGGATATTTGGCAAAGATAGGATTAGTCCCATTGGCTTCTGACAAATATAAAATAACTAGAACAGCAGCTTTAGATTTAAAGACAATAAGCATTAAATAGATTTAGACTTATCCACAGAAAAAGGCCAGCTTTTGCTGGTCTTTTTTTTAAATACAATCAACAAGTTAGTTTGTAACAATTTTGTAACAATTACGCGGTATCAGTTTTTTAAATGAATTTCATACTTATTTTTTTAATAATCATATTTTCTTTATCATTATTTTTTTATGGAAGATCAAAGACTAAAAGTATTTCAGTACAAAATAATATTAAATTAAATGCTCTACCAAAATTTTATGGATACTATTTAGTATTATGGTGTTCAATTCCAGCTTTGGTTTTTTTGTTAGTTTGGTCAGTCTTTGAACCAATTATCATAAAATCTATAATTATTGAAACTGCGGCAAATCAAGGTGCTATATTTAGTGATAAAAATGAAGCCAATTTAATTTATGAGAAAATTAAAGCTATTCACTTAGGTACTTATTTTGGAGATGTAGATAGTATTTTAAAAGACAGTGCAATTTCATATGCAAAATTTATAAATTTATTTACTAATTCTAAAATAGTTTTAATTTTTACTACAATCATTGCATCGGTAATTTATTCATTAAAAAAAATTAAAAACAACAACAAAGCTAGAGATGATGTTGAGTTTATCCTAAAGGGTTTACTTTTTGCTTCATCTTTAATTGCAATACTAACTACATTAGGAATAATATTTTCCTTATTATTTGAAAGTATTAAATTTTTTTCAGTTATTAATATTTTTGATTATTTATTTGGAACTAATTGGAGCCCCCAAAGAGCTTTTGTAAGTGACGCTTCCTCAATAACGGCTGCAGAATACGAAGAATTAAAAGATGCTTTTGGTTTTATTCCTTTAATAGCAGGAACTTCTTTTATAGCATTTATAGCAATGCTTGTTGCTGTTCCTATAGGCTTATTTTCAGGAATATATATGGCTGAGTATGCATCTGTTAAAGTCAGAAGGTTTTCTAAACCGATCATTGAAATTTTAGCTGGAATACCAACTGTAGTTTATGGTTTTTTTGCCGCTTTAACTGTTGGTCCATTTTTCAGACAACTAGGTGAAAATTTTGGATTAACTGTTTCCTCTGAAAGTGCTTTGGCAGCAGGCCTAATAATGGGTATAATGATCATACCTTATATCTCTTCATTATCAGATGATGTTATTAATTCAGTCCCACAATCATTAAGAGACGGTTCCTATGCTATCGGAGCAACAAAATCTGAAACTATTAAAAAAGTTGTAATACCAGCTGCTCTACCTGGAATAATAGGATCAGTTTTATTGGCTGTATCAAGGGCTATTGGTGAAACTATGATTGTTGTAATGGCCGCAGGTCTAGCTGCAAATCTTACCATCAACCCTTTAGAGTCAACTACCACGATCACAACACAAATCGTAATGATACTAGTTGGTGATCAAGAATTTGACAGTCCAAAAACTCAATCTGCATTTGCTTTGGGTTTAACATTATTTATTGCAACATTAATCCTAAATTTTATAGCTCAAAGAGCTGTGAAGAAATATCGTGAAAAATATGACTAAAGAAGATCGTTTAAAAAAGAGACATAGTGCTGAAAAAAGATTTAAATTTTATGGTCTTGCCTCAATCTTTTTTGCCTTATTATTTGTATTAATTTTAGTAAATAACATTTTCTCCAAAGGAAGTTCTGCATTCATGAAAACTGCCATTAAAGCGGAGGTTTTCTTTGACCCAGAACTACTCGAAATTAAAAATGGAGCAAGTAAAGATCAAATATTAGATGCAGATTTTTATGATATTACAATAGAATCCCTTCTAAGAGTATATCCTTCTAAAAATCTAGATGAGGAAAATGGTTTAATTGATCTTTTTACTACTGATGCAGAAATTGAAATTAAAAAAGCTTTTTTAGAAGATAATACCTTAGTAGGTAAAAAAATTATTTTAGAAATAACTGCTTCTGATGACATTGATCAATTACATAAAGGAAACTATCCTAGAGATTTGCCAGAAGACAGAAGAAGAATTTCAAATATTCAATTAAAAATATATGATAATTTAGTTGAGAATAAAAAGATTATAAAAAATTTTAATAATTATTTTTTTAATAATGGTGATTCAAGAGATCCTGAGTTAGCTGGTATTGGTGGAGCGCTAGTTGGTTCTTTTTATAGTATTTTAATTTGCTTATTGCTTGCATTTCCTGTTGCAGTTCTTGCTTCAATTTACCTGGAAGAATTTGCACCAAAAAATAAGATTACAGATTTTATAGAAATTAATATTAATAATTTAGCTGCAGTACCTTCTATTGTTTATGGTTTGCTAGCATTGCAAATACTTTTAGCTAGTTTACAGATGCCTCGATCTACTCCTTTAGTAGCAGGCATTACTCTTGCATTAATGACTTTACCGAGAATTATAATTCCCTGTAGAGCATCTTTAAAAGCCGTCCCACCTTCCATAAGAGAAGGGGCTTTAGCAGTGGGTGCCTCTAAATTTCAATCAGTTTTTCATCATGTTGTTCCATTAGCTTTACCAGGAACTTTGTCAGGAACAATTATTGGATTAGCTCAAGCTCTAGGAGAAACAGCTCCTTTAATTTTAATTGGTATGGTTGCTTTTGTTGTTGACATACCATCAACTCCTATTGATCCTTCATCTTCATTACCAGTGCAAGTTTATTTATGGTCAGAGTCTGCTGAAAGAGGATTTGTTGAAAAAACATCAGCTACTATTATGATGTTGTTAAGTTTTTTAATTGTAATGAATTTTGTTGCAGTATACTTAAGACAAAAATTTGAAAAAAGATGGAATTAAATGAGTGATATAAAGATTAAATCAAAAAATTTAAATGTTTATTATGGCGATAAACAGGCTTTGTTTGATGTAAACCTTGATTTAAATGAAAAAGAGGTGACTGCTTTAATTGGTCCATCAGGATGTGGTAAATCTACTTTTATAAGATGTATTAATCGAATGAACGACGTGATTGATATTTGTAAAGTAGAGGGAAATATTGAAATTGATGGTGTAGAAATAAATGATAAAGAGCTTGATGTTGTTTCTTTGAGGGAAAGAGTAGGGATGGTATTTCAAAAACCAAACCCATTTCCAAAAAGTATATATGATAATATTTCTTACGGTCCTAAAATTCATGGAAAAGGTGAAACTAAAAGTGAGTTAGATGAAATTGTGGAAAACAGTCTAAAAAAAGCAGCCCTTTGGGAAGAAGTTAAAGATAGATTGGATGAACCTGGGACAGGACTATCAGGTGGTCAACAACAAAGACTTTGTATTGCTAGAGCTATCTCAGTAAACCCAGAGGTAATCCTCATGGATGAACCTTGCTCAGCATTAGATCCAATTGCTACAGCAAAAATTGAAGAATTAATTGATGAACTAAAAAAAACTTATACAATTGTAATAGTTACTCATTCAATGGCACAAGCTGTAAGAGTTTCCCAAAAAACAGGTTTTTTTCATCTAGGTAAGCTGATTGAAGTAGGTAAAACAGAGAAAATTTTTAAAAATCCTGACAATAAAATGACACAAGACTATATTACAGGTAGATTTGGATAAATTATGAGTAACGAACATACAGTAAAATCATACGAAGAAGAGCTACAGTATTTAATAGACTCTGTAATTAAAATGGGAAGTTTAACCGAGTCTCAAATGGTAGACTCCATGGATGCAGTTATTAAGGTTGATAAAGACTCTATTGATAAAATTATCAAAAGTGATGATGAAATTAATAAGTTTAGATCAAAAATTGATACACAAATAATGACATTGTTAGTTAAAAGAGCTCCAATGGCTATCGATTTAAGGGAAACAATTAGTTCATTAAAAATCTCTCAAGATTTAGAAAGAATTGGAGATCTATCAAAAAGTAATGCAAAAAAAGTTAAACCTTTGCCCCTAGATTTACCTGAAGAATTACTAGCAAATTTAAAGAGGTTAGGTGATCTTGTTATTAAGCAACTTAATGATGTTTTGGACAGCTATGTAAATAAAAATTATGATAAAGCAAAAGAAGTATGGGAAAAAGATGAACAAGTTGATGATTTAACATACATTGCTATGGAAAGCGTAATTGACTTTCTTTCAAAAGATAAAAAGAATTTAGATTTTTCTACACATTTAATTTTTGCTACTAAAAATTTAGAAAGAGCTGGAGATCATATAACTAACATTGCCGAGACTATTTGTTATTTAATTAAGGGTGAATATTTAAAAGGAAGTAGACCTAAGGGAAAAGTTATCCAACAATAAAGATGAACGGAAAAATATTTATTATTGAAGACGAAACTTCAATAATTCATTTAGTTCAACATAATTTAGAAAAAGATGGTTTTATCGTTTCTTCAGCAATAAATGGCAATGAAGGGTTAAAAGATCTAAAAAAATTTGAACCAAACTTACTTTTGCTAGACTGGATGTTGCCTGATTTATCTGGAATAGAAATATGTAAAAGTATTAGAAAAGATACAAGTTTTAAAAACTTACCAGTAATTATGCTTACAGCAAAAGGTGAAGAAGAGGATAAGATTAAAGGATTAGATAGTGGGGCAGATGATTACTTAACAAAGCCGTTTAGTTATAATGAGCTTCTAGCAAGAATTAAAGCTATTCTAAGAAGATCTGATCCTAAAACTATCTCAGATACTCTTGAATTTGATGATCTAAGATTAGATAGATTAGAAAAAAGAGTTTTTAGAGACTCTATTGAAATACAACTTGGGCCAACAGAGTTTAGATTATTAGAATTCTTTCTTACAAACCCAAAAAGAGTATTTTCAAGAGATCAAATTTTAGAAAATGTTTGGCCAAATAATATTAATGTAGAAACTAGAACTATAGATGTTCACATTAGAAGATTAAGAAAATCAATTAATATAAACAATAACAAAGAATTAATTAGAACAGTGAGATCCTCTGGATATTCATTAATTTGATTTCTAAATTAATTTTTTTGAAGCTCATAAATCGAAACATAATGTTTCTTTTTAGGTAACGGAATTATTGTTGGAACTTTAGTTAATCTGGGTTTTATTGATTTATTACCTACAATAATATTTTTATCATAATTATCTAAATCTACCTCTGGATGAGGATTTCCATCATTTATTAATGGCCATGCATCACATGCTCTGTAACCAAATAAAATTAATGGTCTTGAGTTATCCATTAGATTGTGTCCAGAACCATGAACTGATCTGCAATGAAAAAAAACAACTGTTCCAGCAGTTCCAGTTATCGAAACACTATTATTTGCTCCAATTTTATTCTTTTTAGTATCTATTTTTCCAATAAAATAATTTTCTTTATTGTGGTGACTGTACAATTTCTTTTTATGTGAATTCTTAATTATTTTAAGAGGACCATTTTTCTCATAGCAATCATCTAAATATATACCAACTGTGATCAAATCATCATTGGTATGTGGGTAAAAAGCCCAATCTTGATGCCATCCAATTTCACTTCCTTTTTTCTTGTTTGGCAATTTAAAATTTAATTTCCCAAGATGAAATCTAACTGTTCCTCCTAGTAATTTTTTAGCTATAGATATTATTTTTTTGTTTCTAGATAGTTGATAGAAGATCTTATGTCTATTTTGAGGATTATTTAATCTTAAAATTTCCTTATCTTTTGATGAACTAGAATTGTAAACAAAATGATAATTGTCATAAGATTGAGTACCGTTTTGGTTATTTGATCTTTTTTTTTCTTTCTCTTTAGAAATTACTTCATTTACAACTTTATTTATTTTATCGATCTCTTTTTGGGTAATTAGATTTTTTTTTACAAGAAACCCATTATTTTTAAACTGATTAAGATCTTTCATTGAAAATTATTATATTTGAAAATAATAAATTTTCTTTAAAAAAATATCTTTTTAGCTTGAAATAAACTAATAAATTAGCAACCTTTAAAAGAAGCTGACATATTTCTAATCAATTTAAAGTATAGATCTTTACCTGAATCTAAAGTTGCACCTAGTGGGTCTAAAACACCAGTTTTAATCTTCATATCTTTTGCAACAGCATTAATAATATCAGGATTAAATTGAGGTTCAGAGAACACACATGCAACTTTATCGTGTTCAATGATTTCTCTAATTTCAGCTAATTGTTCAGCTCCAGGCATTACATCGGTATTAACAGTAAATGCACCTAATACTTTAACATTAAATCTTTTTTCAAAATATTGATATGCATCATGGAATACAATTGATGAAACACTATTATTTAATTCAGTCATTACTTCTATAGTCAGCTTATCGATATCTTTTAAAGCCTTATCTAAATTACTTTTATATTTAGCTTCATTTTTTGGATCGTTTTCAAT
The DNA here is from genome assembly GCA_028097645.1 of Candidatus Pelagibacter sp. The sequence continues at coordinate 19,720 of JAOHEU010000002.1, forward strand.
CAAATGTTCAGCCATTTCATTTAACATAGCTTTGGCATTCATTGTATCCAACCAAATGTGTGGATCAAATTCACCGTGCGCATGACCTTCGTGTCCATCATGGTCGTCATGATCATCATGCTCTTCTTTCTTGCCGTGATCATCATGGTCGTGATCGTCGTGATCATCTTCTTTCTTACCGTGATCATCATGGTCGTGATCGTCGTGATCATCTTCTTTCTTACCGTGATCATCATGATCATTTTCTTTCTTATCATGATCGTCATGTCCGTGATCATGTTCATCAAAAATATTTCTTTCTCTAAATTTTAATACGTTTAAACCTTTAATTTCTATTAACTCAATTTTTTCAGCTTTCTTTGCAATTGATTTTAATGGTTTTTCTAAAAAATTTTCTAAATCTTCACCAACCCAAAAAATAAGATCTGCGTTTTGAAGCATTTTTGCATGCGAGGGTTTCATTGAAAATCCATGTGGAGACGCATATCCATCAACAATTAACTCTGGTTTTCCAATTCCATCCATTAAATAACTAGCTAAAGAATGTATTGGTTTAATAGATGTAACTACTTTTAATTCAGCATTTGCTGGTGTAAAGAAAGTTAAAATTGATAAGATTGATAAAGCAATGGATAATTTTTTGATTTTTTTCATAATAAGTAATTTAATTAGTTGTTATATTATAACAGTATGTAATAATATAACATTTACAAGTCAAGTTATAAATGTCAGATAAAAATATATTGGTAGAGCTTCATAAAGCTGGTTTTAAACAAAATAATAAATGGCTAGTGGAAGGTGTCTCACTTAAAGTTGAGAAGGGTAAGATAGTTACACTTATTGGTCCAAACGGATCTGGTAAAAGTACTACGGCAAAAATTGCTTTAGGTATTTATAAAAATATAGAGGGGACGGTAGAAAAATATACAAACAAAATTGGTTATGTTCCTCAAAAAATCTCTATTGATTGGACATTACCATTAAGAGTGTATGATTTTATGCTTTTAACAGAAGACATCAGTGACGAAGCGATTGACGAAGCTCTTGTTCTTACTGGCGTTACCCATCTTAAAGATAAAAATTTAGGAAATTTATCTGGTGGTGAATTTCAAAGAGTTTTAATAGCTCGAGCTATTTCCAAAAAACCAGAATTATTGGTCTTAGATGAGCCAGTTCAAGGTGTTGATTATACAGGTGAAATTGCTTTGTATGAATTAATTAAAAAAATTTCAGATACATTAAATTGTGGAATTTTATTAATTTCACATGATTTACATACAGTTATGACTGCAACAGATCATGTTGTTTGTTTAAATGGCCATGTGTGTTGTTCAGGTTCGCCAATGGATGTAGCTAAAAATAATGAATACAAAACCTTATTTGGTGAACAAGCTTCTCAAATTTTATCTGTATATGAACATAAACATGATCATGTTCACTCAGACGAAGGACAAATTAAGAAAAATTAATATGTTAGATGATTTCTTCATAAGAGCATTAATTGCTGGAATTGGCGTTGCTTTGGTAACAGGGCCACTAGGTTGTTTTGTGGTTTGGAGAAGATTGTCATATTTTGGTGATACATTATCTCATTCAGCATTATTAGGTGTAACAATGGCTTATTCATTTGAGCTAAATATAGCACTATCTGTGTTTATAATTTCATCTGTAATTGCACTGATATTAATTCAACTACAAAAAAAAACTAATTTACCTGGAGATGCTTTGCTAGGTCTTCTAGCTCACTCTTCATTAGCAGTTGGTTTAGTAGTAATTGGATTTCTAACCTTTATACGTTTTGATATTATGGGTCTTTTATTTGGTGATATCTTAGCAGTAACAATAACAGATATATTTATCATATGGGCTGGTGGGGCTATAATTTTATTAGTGCTGAAATTAATTTGGAAACCTTTGTTTGCATCTACTGTTAATTACGAACTAGCTGAAGCGGAAGGGTTAAACCCAGATAGAGCTAAAGCAATTTTTACTATTCTTATGGCTGCTGTTATAGCTATTTCAATTAAAATGGTTGGATTGTTACTTATAACTGGAATGCTAATCATCCCAGCCGCAATGGCTCGAAACATATCAGATAGTCCTCAAAAGATGGTTTTATTCTCAGTAATTGGTGGTCTTTTATCAGTAATATTAGGTTTATTTTCTTCATTAGAGTTTAACACCGCATCTGGACCTTCAATAATAATGGCTGCTTTAGTTTTATTTATATTATCTTTACTTAATATTAAACAATCGATTAAATTGAAAAACTAATAACTAATTGGTAAGAATTTAAAAATGGAAAAAGAACACAACCTTTCAAAAAACCAAAAAATTATTTTTGATATAATTGATAAATCGGGTGAGCCAATGAAGGCATATTCAATTTTGTTTGATGTTCAAAAAAAAGGAATTAAAGCACCATTACAAGTTTATAGAGCATTAGACAAGTTGGTTGAAATTGGAAAAATTCATAAGATCGAAAGTAGAAATGCTTTTATTGCCTGTCAAAATTCTAGCTGCCAAATAACAAAAGCAACTGCATTTTCAATTTGTGAAAGTTGCGAAAATGTATCTGAAATAAGTAACTCAAAACTTTCAAAATATTTATCTAACTTTTCAGACGACTCTGGAATGAAATATAGTAAATATAATTTAGAATTTTTTGGTTTATGTAAAAAATGTAAATCAAAATAAATGAGCACCGTATCTTTAACTTTAGACGAAATATTTGAGCTAGCTAAAAAAACACTTTTAGCTAATGGATGTGATGATGAAACTGCATCTATATTATCAGATTTAATTAGAAATGCAGAGAGAGACGGTTCTGTTTCGCATGGTTTGTTTAGATTACCCGCCTATGTTTCAGGTTTAAAAAGTGGTAAAATTAATGGTAAAGGAAAACCTGAAATAAAAAAAATTTCTCCATCAGTAATAAAAGTTCAAGGTAATAATTCTTTAGCTCCAGTTGTATTAAATAAAGGATTACCTGAATTAACAAAAGCTGCAAAAGAAAATGGTGTTGCCGTTTTAGCAATCAATAATTCTCACCACATGGCTGCTATGTGGCCTGAAACTGAAAAATTAGCTGAAGAGGGATTAGTTGCTTTTGCTTGCACCTCTTATAAACCAGCAGTAGCCCCAGCAGGTGCTATTAAACCATTATTTGGAACAAACCCAATTTCATTTGCTTGGCCACGTCCTGGTAAAACACCAGTTGTTTATGATATGGCAACAGCTTCAATGGCTATGGGAGAAGTTCAAGTTGCTAAAAGAGAAGGGCATAAAGTTCCTCTTGGAACAGGTTTAACTAAAGATGGAAAAGATACTACTGATCCAGCAGAGATTGCTGACGGTGGTGTTCTATTACCTTTTGGTGGATACAAAGGCTCAGCTATAGCAATGATGGTAGAGTTATTAGCTGGTGCATTAGTTGGTGATAATTTTAGTTATGAAACAGCTGCTAAAGATAATAATGATGGCGGTCCACCAAGTGGTGGTGAATTTATTCTAGCTATTTGTCCGGATAAAACAGCAGGAACTAGTTGGCAGAAACATGCAGAAGAATTTTTCGAAAAAATGAAATCAATGGGTGAAGTAAGATTACCTGGTGAAAGAAGACATAAAAATCGACTAGATACTGGCCCTAGACACATCAATGAGGAACTAGTTAATAAAATTAAATCTCTAAGCTAGTTTAATTTCAATTGGAGTATGATCTGAAGGTTTTTCCCTTCCTCGAGGATCTTTATTAATATTAATATCTTTTATATTATCGATAAGAGAGTTTGAAACTAAGAAGTGGTCAATTCTCATACCATTATTTTTTTGCCAAGCACCTCTCATATAATCCCAAAATGTATATCCCTCTTTATCTTCATTAAAGTGTCTATAAACATCATTAAAACCAAGATTTAACATTTCTCTAAATTTTTTTCTTATTTCAAGTCTATATAAAGCGTCGTCTTCGAAGCTTTTAACATTATAAACATCTTCAGCAGCTGGAATAACATTAAAGTCACCTGCTAAAACGATGTTTTGATTTTTTTTAGATAAAGTTTTTAGTTGCTTGATAAGTTGATCCATCCAATTTTTTTTATAATCGTATTTTTCAGTGTCAACTGGATTACCATTAGGTGTATAGATATTTATTAATTGAATAACTTTTTTTTTATATTCAACTTCTGCAGAAATTATTCTTGATTGTTTTAACTTATCTTTGATTAAATCAGTTCTGACATTATTTAACTTATCTTTAGATATGATGGCGACACCATTATAACTTTTTTGACCAAAAACATGACTTTCATAATCCATGGAAGCAAAATCATCATATGGGAAATTAACATCTTCAGTTTTAATTTCTTGCATCATTAAAACATCAGGTTTGTATTTTAGAAGATAACTTTTGATATTTTCTATTCTAGCTCTTACTGAGTTAACATTCCAGGATGAGATAATCATTAAAGTGAGAATGAAACACCACAGCCACAAGAAGATTTAGTTTGTGGATTAGAAATTTTAAAAGACTCACCAATAAGCTCAGATACATAATCAACCTCAGAACCTTTTAATAAATCTGCCGAAGTTTTGTCAATTAAGATGTTTTCAAAATTTAAATCATCTTCATTTTTGGATTTTTCAAATGTAAATTCATATTGAAAACCTGAACATCCTCCGCCCTTAATAGCGATTCTAAAAAATGATCCATCATCTTTTTTAGATAATAAATTTGCTATCTGTTTTAGAGCATTATCTGTAAATTTAATTTCTTTAATCATTACTGAACACTGATAATACTAATATAATACTTAATTATTTAAATTAAAGGATGAAAAAACACTCTCAGTTAGGCGTATTTAAAAGTAAAGGAAGACTTAGTAATGAAGCAACTTCCAAATACAGATCACCTTTTCAAAGAGATAGAGATCGAATAATTCATAGTGCGTCATTCAGAAGACTAAAACATAAAACCCAAGTTTTTGTAAATACTGAGGGAGATCATTTTAGAACAAGAATTACCCATTCTATAGAAGTTGCTCAAATTGCAAGATCAATAGCAAAATATCTAAATTTAAATGAAGATTTAACTGAGACTTTAAGTTTAGCTCATGATTTAGGACACACCCCATTTGGTCATGCTGGCGAAGATGCTTTAAATGAATGCATGGATAATTTTGGAGGCTTTGATCACAATTTACAAACACTAAGAATTGTTATGTTTTTGGAAAATAAATATTTTAAGTTCAAAGGTCTAAATCTATCAATAGAAACTCTTGAGGGATTATTGAAGCATAATGGACCTATTGAAGATGCAGATTTGGTAAATAGTTTAATTGGACTTAAAACTTTTAAAAAAAGAATTAATTTCAACACATATCCTTCGTTAGAGGCTCAAATCTCGGCCATATCAGATGATATAGCTTACAATAATCATGATATCCAAGATGGCATTAAGGCTAATTTATTCAAACTTGAAGAACTAATAGAGATAGATTTTTTTAAATTAATTTATTTAAAATATAAAAATAAAATTAATAAAACTAATTATAAAATTGCAACATATCAAATAGTGAGAGACTCAATTGATTTGATGATAAGAGATTTATTAACTAATACTAAAAAAAATCTAAAGAAGCATAAGATTAAATCAATTAAAGATATAGGGATAGTAGGTAAGCCTTTAGTCAGTTTTTCAGAGAAAATACAAAATTCAGAGAGAGAAATTAAATCATTCCTAAGAACTAAAATGTATCAAAATAATTCAGTATTGAAAAAAAATCAAAAGGGCAAAATAATTGTGAAGAAATTATTTAATATAATTAAATTAAATCCTAGAAAATTTATCTCTAAAGATCATTTGACTAATGACAAATATAGAGCTATTTCAGATTTTATTTCAGGAATGACTGATCGTTTTGCTATTAACTTATATAATAATTTTAAATGAATATTTTTGAACTTTATTTAGATAAAATAAAATCAACAATAGTTGATTTACAAAAGAAAGATGAGCTTATTATTCCTGATACATTAAATGGAATTAGGGCTGAAATACCACCAGCTAAATTTGATTGTGATATTTCAACCAATGTTGCTATGGTTCTTTCAAAAATAAATAAAAAATCTCCATTAGATCTTGCTGAAAAAATTTCATTATCTTTAAAAAATAATGACTCACTTATACAAAACATAGATGTTGTTAAACCTGGTTTTATAAATATTAAATTTAAACCAGTTTTTTGGTCAAATTTTATTGAAGATATTATTGCTAATTCAAAAACATTCGGGATTAATAAAAAAGAAAAAAAACTTAATTATCTGGTTGAGTTTGTTTCAGCTAATCCAACGGGTCCTTTACATGTTGGGCATTGTCGGGGAGCAATTTTGGGTGATGTAATCTCAAATGTATTACTTTTTAATAATCATAAAGTAATAAAAGAATATTATGTAAATGATTACGGCAATCAGATTATTAATTTTACTAAATCTGTTTATTTTAGAATCCGAGAAGTCAAATATAAGGAAGTATTTCCAATTGATAATCCAGACCTGTACCCTGGTGATTATTTAACTGATTTTGCAAATAATATCATCTCATCAAATTCTGATCTAGATTTTGACAACTACGATGATGTAAGTGAAAAATTAACGGAACTATCAATAGAACAAGCTTTGTTATTAATTAAGAAAAATCTAAAAAGTCTTGGCATCAAACATGATAATTTTGTAAGCGAGAAAAGCATTGTTTTAAACAATGAAGTTGAAAATGTCATCAGGTACCTAGAAACAAACAATTATGTTTATAAAGGTAAAATTAAAGCCCCTGCAGGAGAAGATAAAAAGGATTGGGTGGAAAGAGAACAATTATTATTTAGATCTACAGATTTTGGTGACGACAAAGACAGAGCTTTGCAAAAATCAGACGGTACTTGGACTTATTTCGCTAGCGATGTTGCATATCATAAAAATAAAGTTGATCGTAAATTTGATTATTTGATTAACATTCTTGGTGCAGATCATGCTGGTTACATTAAAAGAATATCATCATCAGTGGATGCACTTTCTGCAACTAAAAATAAATTAATTTGTAAAATTAGTCAGCTTGTAAAACTAATAAAAGACAAAAAACCATTTAAGATGTCCAAAAGAAAAGGGGATTATATTACAGTTGATGACTTAATTTCAGAAGTTGGTAAAGATGCAACTAGATTCATTATGCTAAATAGAAGTAGTGATGTTGAGTTAGATTTTGATTTTGATGCAGTTAAAGAAAAATCTAAAGATAATCCACTTTATTACGTTCAGTATTGTTATGCTAGAATTTCATCTGTATTTAGACATTTAGATAAAGACTTAGATAAAGATATTGTTATAGATAATTACAATTTTGAATATTCTTCAGATGAAATTAAAATCTTAAAGAAGATTTCAGAATGGCCTAAATGCATAGACTCAGCAAGTACAAAACTTGAACCTCATCGTATTCCAATATATTTATATGAGCTTGCAGCTGAATTTCACTCTTATTGGAATCTTGGCAAACAATTTCCTGAAAAAAGATTTATAAATGATCAAAAAAATATTTCTCAAGACAAATTAATTTTTCTTAAAGCGATTGCAAATGTCGTTAAGTCAGGAATGGATATAGTTGGTGTTGATTCTCCAACTAAGATGTAATGCTTAAAGAAATTAAATATTTAATATTTATAGTTATCATTTCTTTATTCCTTTTTTTTACAGGTAAATATTATTTTTCAGATGAAAATATTAAAAATTCATACAGATCTTATAAAAACATTGATGAAAAAGTTAAGATTTATTCGAAAAATTTACCATTATTGAAGAATGATACAGAAAATATTATTGAATATGTGAAACAAACAGACAAAAAAAAGAAGAAAAAATTTAATTTTTGGAAACTTTTAGAAAATGATTAATAAGAGAAGAGCTTTTATAGTTGGTATCAAATCACTTCAACTGTCTAAAAATGAACTAGATTTCTTAAAAAAATATAAACCTTGGGGTGTAATATTATTTTTGAGAAATATTAAGTCAATTAAACAAGCAAAAAGTTTAACAGATAATATAAGAAAAATTTTCAAAGATAAAAATTATCCAATATTAATTGATCAAGAGGGTGGTAGAGTAAATAGATTAAGCAACATTATTTCTTTTGATAATTTGACATCTGAATATTTTGGCAAACTTTATGAAAAAGATAAAATGAAACTTAATATAATTTATAAATTATTTATTGATAACACATCTCATTTACTAAAATTGATTGGTGCAAACATTAATACTTTGCCCGTTTTAGATCTTAGAGTTAAAGGTGCTAGTAACATTATTGGTGACCGGTCTTTTTCTAAGAATGTTAGCACTGTTTCAAAAATGGGGGATTTATGCATAGAATTATTTAAGGAAAATTCAATTGGAACTGTAATAAAGCATATTCCAGGCCATGGATTGGCTAAAGTGGATAGCCATAATTTTACTCCTATAGTTAACAAGTCAATTAAACATCTCAAAAAATATGATTTTAGTACCTTTAAAAAGAAGAATTGTTTTTTTGCTATGACAGGACACGTTATTTATAAAAATTTAGATCAGTTAAATACTGCAACACATTCAAAAAAAGTAATTAGATACATAAGAAACTATATAGGTTTTAAGAATATTCTAATTTCAGATGATCTTTCCATGAAGAGCTTAAAAAACAATATGAAAAACAACACAATTAAAGCATTTGAAGCAGGGTGTAACTTAGCCCTTCATTGCAATGGTAAACTCAATGAAATGAAGATAGTCGCTGAAAATTCACCTTTGATAAGTAACTTTATATCTAAAAAAACATCACAATTTTATAAAATTTTAAGTTAGTATTTCAATATGTCCGAGACTGATTCTGTTTTATTCAATGTTGATATAAATAATTACAATGGTCCTTTAGATGTGCTGCTTGATTTGGCAAAAGCTCAAAAAGTTGACCTAGAAGAAATATCAATAACTAAATTGGCTGATCAATTTCATGAATATATTACCAATGAAAAACATTTAAATTTAGAAATAGCTTCTGAATATTTGTTAATGGCTACATGGTTAGCTTATTTAAAATCTAAATTATTATTACCAGGTACACCTGAAGAGGAATTCAAAGTTCAAGAAGTTGCAGAAAAACTAAAATTACAACTTAAAAAATTAGAACTTATTAGATTACTTTCGGAACAGATGTTAAAAAGAAATCGATTAGGTAGAGAAATTAGAACACGTGGAATAAAAGGAAATATTAGATCTATTTATAGTTCAGAATATAACGTAAGTTTATTTGAACTTTTAAAGGCATACTCTTCTGTAGTAATGACCAAAGACTTTCAAACTATGAGTATTCCTAAATTACCTGTGTTCACTACAGAGGATGGAATTAAAACTATAAAACAGTTCCTTGGTAAATTAATGGATTGGAAAAATATTAATGATTTAATACCAAAAAACTTTAAAAATGGTTCTAAATATAAAAGAACTGGTAAAGCAGGGATTTTTGCTGGATCATTAGAACTAGTTAAAGAGGGAAATCTCTCAATAAAACAAGATAATTTATTTGATGATATTTATATAAGGGAAATTAATGATTAAAAAAGAAAAGGTATCAAAAGATAACATAGTAAAGTTTCCATCTAAACTTACTGATCTTGAAAAAGAAATTGAAGCTGTAATTTTTGCTGCTGCAGAACCATTGGATGTTGATACTATAGAAAGTAAAATTTCAAAAAAAGCGAATGTTGCTAAATCATTAGAAAAATTACAATTAGAATATTCAAGTCGAGGTATTAATTTAGTCTGCATAAAAGATAAATGGTCTTTTAGAACTTCACCTAAACTCTCTGGTTTAATGACACAGGAGAAGACTGTTGAAAAAAAATTATCTCGTGCTGCTATAGAAACTCTAGCTATTATTGTTTATCACCAACCTGTTACTAGAGCAGAAATTGAGGAAATACGTGGTGTTGCTTTTGGAACAAATACATTAGAAATATTAATGGAATTAGATTGGGTCAAACCAGGTGGTCGTAAAGATGTTCCAGGTAAACCAATTCAATATTTAACAACAGATGGTTTTTTAAGTCATTTTAATTTACAAAAATTATCTGATCTCCCAACAGTGGATGAATTGGGTGCAGCTGGTTTGATAGATAGTACTAGTGTTGATAATGCGATTTTTGGTTCAAGTAAATTTTTCAAAGAAAAACAAGATGAAAAAAAAGAAGATATTTATTCTAATATAGATGAAATGCTTAACAGCACTCTTGATGAAGAGGAAAAAGATACATAAAAAGTCACTTTAAAATCTTTAATAAAAAGGTTATAAGTTTTTATGAGCATAGGAATTTGGCAAATAGCAATTGTTGTAATATTAGTTGTTTTATTATTCGGACGAGGAAAAATATCTAGTTTAATGGGCGACGTTGCTAAAGGTATTAAAAGTTTTAAAAAAGGAATGGCATCAGACGTTACTGATGACAGTGAGCCAAAAAACATTTCCGACGATAATAAAGACTCAAATAATAAAGATTAAGTTACATGCCTACTATTGGTTGGTTTGAAATTTTAATAGTTGTAGCTATAGCTATTGTTGTCCTTGGTCCTAAAGATTTTCCTTTAATGTTAAAAAAAGCTGGTTCTTGGATTGGAACTGCAAAAAGATATATCAGTGATATTCAAAATGAGGTTTCAAATATTGATATCGATGATGAAAAAATTAATGAAATAAAAAAAGATAATAAAAAAGATGAATAATGAGGAAAATGAAGGTGGCTTTATAAGTCATCTAACTGAATTAAGAAAAAGACTTATTCATAGTTTTTTATTTCTATTTATATTTTTTATTGGATGTTATTTTTTTGCTGAAAACATATATGGATTTTTAGTAGATCCTTTTGCTAAAGCAGTTAAGGATGATGGATCTGAACGAAGACTAATTTTTACCGCATTACAAGAAACTTTTTTAACATATTTAAAGGTCTCTTTTTTCACCGCTTTTTTTGTGACATGTCCATTTATTCTAATGCAAATATGGAAATTCATAGCACCTGGTTTATACAAGCATGAAAAATTAGCAATTATACCTTATTTAATCTTAACTCCAATCTTGTTTCTTCTAGGAGGAATGCTTGTTTATTATCTAATTATGCCACTTGCGATTAAATTTTTCTTATCATTTGAAAGCACTGGACTTTCAACAAGTCTACCAATTCAACTTGAAGCTAAAGTTAACGAATATTTATCTCTTGTTATGAAACTTATTTTTGCATTTGGTTTAAGTTTTCAGTTACCTGTTGTTTTAAGTTTGTTAGCTAGAGTAGGTATTGTTGACAGTCAGTTTTTAAAAGATAGAAGAAAATATGTGGTTGTAATTATTTTTGCTGCTGCAGCTTTGTTGACACCACCAGATCCAATAACGCAAATTGGTTTAGCAATTCCATTATTAATTTTATATGAATTATCAATATTTTCTGTAAAATTTATTGAAAATAAAAATTTAGAAAAAACAGATGCATAACATTAAAGATATAAGAAAAGACTTTGCTCTTTTTGCTAAATCACTTGAAAAAAGATCATTAAAAATTAATTTTGAAAATTTACAAGATCTAGATGAACAAAATAGACAACTGATTCAAGAAAAGGAAGCATTAGAAAAAGAAAAAAAAGATATTTCAAAATCTAAAGATGAGGCATTGTTTAAAAGATCTAAAGAAATTTCTTCTGATTTAGAAAAAGTTTCAGACAAGCAAAAAAAAGTTAAAATTGAACTAGAAAATATATTATCTAATATTCCAAACATTCCTCATCCTGATGTTCCAGATGGGAAAGATGAAAATGATAATGTTGAAATTTCTAAATCAGGTAAAATTCCTAATTTTGATTTTAAGCCTAAATCTCATTATGAATTAGGCGAAAAACTAAAGATGTTAGATTTTGATCTTGCTACAAAAACTACAGGTTCAAGATTTGTTTTTGTTAAAAGCAAATTAGCTTTATTAGAAAGGGCATTATCAAATTTTATGCTTGATATTCATGTAAATCAAAATCAATATCAAGAAATTTCACCCCCATTGATAGCTTCTGATAACACAATGTTTGGTACAGGTCAGTTACCAAAATTTGAAAATGATCAATTCGAAATTAAGTTTGATGAAGGCTCAGATAGAAAATTTTTAATACCAACCGCTGAGGTGATATTAACAAATATCGTTAAAGATAAAATTGTTGATCGCAAAGAATTACCATTGCGATTTGTTGCTTCTACACCTTGTTTTAGAAAAGAAGCTGGTAGTTATGGAAAAGATACTAAGGGGATGATTAGACAACATCAATTTTATAAAGTTGAGATGGTTAGTATTGTTGAAAAAGAAAATTGTTTAGATGAGCTGGAAAGAATGACTAACTGTGCAACTGATATCTTGGATAAATTAGAGTTACCTTATAGAAAAATTATTTTATGCTCAGGTGACATGGGTTTCAGCGCTGAAAAAACTTATGATATCGAAGTATGGTTACCATCCGAAAACAAATACCGTGAAATTTCTTCATGTTCATCATGTGCAACTTTCCAAGGTCAAAGAATGAAAACAAGATATAAAAATGAAAATAAAGAAACACATTTTGTCGGTACTCTCAATGGAAGTGGACTTGCTGTTGGTAGAACTCTGATAGCTGTTTTGGAAAATTATCAGCAAAAAGATGGATCAATTATTGTTCCAAAAGTATTAAGACCTTATATGAACAATTTAGAAAGTATTTCAATCAATTAAAGTTGTTTTCATTATTAAGATAGTATAATAATTCAGCTAATTTATAAGGAGATTTATGGAAGGTTCAGGAATAGGACAATTTATACCGCTGATTTTAATTTTTGTTATTTTTTATTTTTTCTTAATAAGACCTCAACAAAAAAAAGTTAAAGAGCATAAAGCAATGGTTGAAAGTTTAAAAAGAGGTGACAAAGTTATCACTTCTGGTGGTATTACAGGAACTGTTGAAAGATTAATTGATAATGACAAAGTTGAAGTTGAAATTGCTGACAATGTTAAAGTTGAAATAGTAAAAGCAACAGGCATTCAAGGTCTTTTAAACAATCAAGAAGTCAAAAAATAATCAATTAAAGTAAAGTGCTTTATTTTTCAAAGTTAAGAATTTTATTTATAACTCTATTTTCACTTTTATTTATTTTAATTGCTTCATCAAATTTATTTAAAATAGATGATGATTTTTTTGATAAGAAAATAAATCTTGGATTAGACTTACAAGGAGGCTCTTATCTTTTGCTTGAAATTGATAATTCACCTGTCATTGAACAAAAACTTCAAAACTTAACAACAACTATCCGAAATTATTTTAAAGAACAAAATATTAAGATAAACAACATCAAAATTGAAGGCGATAATATTTTTTTTAATACTGATGATAAAAGTAAACAAATAATTATTGATACATTCACTGATGAAAACAGTGATATAAATCCTTATTACCCTAGATTTAAATCACATCAATTAAACATAGAAGACACTGGATTTAGTTTAAAAGTTAATTTTTCAAAACAAGGTTTAATTAATCTAAAGACTTCATCTCAAGATCAAGCAATTGAAATAGTTAGAAGAAGAATTGATGAAGTTGGTACTAATGAACCTAACATATTAAAAAGAGGAAATAATCGTATTTTAGTTGAACTTCCTGGTCTTGATGACCCTATGAGAGTTAAATCACTTTTAGGTAAAACTGCAAATTTAACCTTCAGATTTGTCACTAATAATGAAAATGACAGTTTTGGAGTTGAAAAGTTAAAATATGAAGATGGTATAGAAGAAGCAACAGTTAGTAAGAGAATAATTATTAGTGGAGATAATCTTTTAGATGCTCAGCCTTCAATGGACACACAAAACAATCAAACTGTAGTCTCTTTTTCATTAGATAGAGTGGGCGCAAAAAGGTTTGGTAAAGCAACATCAACTGGTATTGGCAAACAACTAGCTATAGTTCTAGATGGTAAGATTATAAGCGCACCAGTTATTAGAGACACCATTGCAAGTGGTAATGGACAAATTAGTGGAGGATTTACATTTCAATCAGCAACAGATTTAGCGCTGCTACTTAGATCTGGAGCCTTGCCAGCACCTTTAAATATAATTGAAGAGAGAACTGTTGGGCCTGACTTGGGTCAAGACTCGATTAATGCAGGAATGATTGCTTTAGCGATTGGGTTTCTTTTGGTGATTGTTTTTATGTTTATTAAATACAAAATCTTTGGATTAATTACTAATGTTACACTAGTCATAAATTTATTTATTCTACTAGGAATTTTAACTTTATTTGAAGCCACTTTAACATTGCCAGGTATTGCCGGAATAATTTTAACTGTTGGTATGGCTGTTGATGCAAATGTTTTGATTTTTGAGAGAATTAAAGAAGAACTTAAAGATGAAAAAAATAACATATTAGCATTTGATAGTGGTTATATAAAATCTAGAACAGCAATTATTGATGCCAACATAACTACCTTATTGGCAGCAATTATACTTTTTTTCATGGGATCAGGTCCAATTAAAGGGTTTTCAGTTACTCTTGGTATAGGAATATTTACAACTCTATTTTCTGTTTATTTTATAGCAAGACTTTTTACTAGTCTTTATGTTTCAAAAAATAGAAATAAGGAAAAATTAATTTAATGATTGCATTTAATAAATATTATAACCATTTCAATTTTTTATCTGGAATTTTGATTTTATGTTCTTTAATTTTATTAGTTTTCAAAGGGCTTAATTTTGGAATTGATTTTAAAGGTGGGACTTTAATTGAGCTAAGATCATCTGATGATAAAATTAATGTCAGTTCATTAAGAGATAAATTTAGTCAAATGAATCTTGGTGATGTATCTGTTAAAAAATTTGGTAATGATACTGATTATTTGGTCAAATTTGAGAACAAAGATAATAAAAAAAATGTTATTGAGGAGATAAAAACAAATCTTGATAAATCTTTTGGCAATAATTTTAATTTTAGAAGAGTTGAAAATGTTGGACCAAAAGTAAGTGCAGAATTGTTAAAATCAGGAGTAATTGCTATTTCTTTATCATTAGCAATAATGTTATTTTATATTTGGATAAGATTTGAATGGCAATTTAGTCTTGGAGCGATATTAGCATTATTTCATGATGTAATAGTAACGCTTGGAGTCTTCTCTTTGTTTAGTCTTGAAATTAATTTATCAATTATAGCTGCTGTATTAACTATAGTCGGATACTCAATGAATGACACTGTTGTGATTTTTGACCGTGTGAGGGAAAATTTGAGAAAATATTCTGATATAAAAATATTTGAACTTACTAATATCTCTATCAATGAAACCCTATCTAGAACAATAATAACTTCAGCAACAACTTTATTAGCACTGCTAGCGATATATTTTTTTGGTGGTGAGATTTTAAAAGGGTTTTCTTTGGCAATGATTTTGGGTGTTGTATTTGGTACTTATTCTTCAATTTATATAGCAAATACTGTTTTGGTAAGACTTAAGGTTTCTCAAAAAACTGTTTTGAAAGAGGATGATAAGAGTTAATCATACCAAATATATGTAAAGTTTTTTTATGAATAAAAAACTCTGGGAAGCTTCAAAAAAATTAAAAAATAATTCAAATTTATTCAAATTTGAGAAATTTATATCCAATAAATATAATAAAAATTTCTCTAAAGATTTCGAAAAAATACATAAATGGTCTGTAAGTAATCCTCATAATTTTTGGAATAGTGTTTGGGATTTTGCTAGTATTAAAGGAGCTAAAAATAATCAAAAGCCTAAAAAAACATCAAAGTTTTATAAGAATATTTTTTTACCAAAATCTAAATTAAATTTTACTAAAAACTTACTTCCAAAAAACAATAGTGACAAAGCAATTACTTTTATTAGCGAAAATGGTTACCGTGAAACAAAAAATTGGAAAAACTTAAACAAAAATGTCAAAAAAATATCTGCATTTCTAAAGAAATTAAATATAAAACCCAAAGACAGAGTGGCTGCATATATGCCGAATATCCCTGAAACAGTCGAAGCTTTTTTAGGTACTGTTGCCATAGGATCAATATGGTCATCATGTTCACCTGATTTTGGTATCAATGGTGTTGTTGAAAGGTTTTCACAAATTAAACCTAAAATTTTGTTTGTTACAAATGAATATTTTTATAATGGTAAAAGAATAAATGTTTTAGAAAGAATTCCAAATATTGTAAAAAGAATACCAAGCATTAAACATATAGTTATTACTAATTATCCAGGTAAACCTGAGATCAAAAAAATTCCAAAATATAAGAATATTAAAACCTATACATGGAAATATATTATTCAACAAAATGAAATTGATCTAAAATTTCAAAAATTTGATTTTGAACACGAATTAGCAATTCTCTATTCAAGTGGCACAACTGGTAAGCCCAAATGTATTTGTCATAAAAATGGTGGTGTTCTTCTCCAGCATTTAAAAGAGCATCAACTACATTGCAATATAAAAGAAAATGATAATGTTTTTTATTTTACTACATGTGGGTGGATGATGTGGAATTGGCTAATTTCAGTTTTGGCCTCAAAAGCTTCGATTGTTTTGTTTGATGGATCGCCAATGTATAAAAAAGAGGATTTACTTATTAAGATCGCAAACATAGAGGATATAACACTTTTTGGTGTAAGTGCTAAATACATAGATGCATTACGCAAAACCAACATAAATTATATAAAAAAATATAAATTATCAAAATTAAGAACTATCTGTTCTACTGGGTCGCCTTTGTCCGAGGACAGTTTTAGATATGTATATAAAAATATAAAGAAAGATGTTCATTTAGCATCTATTTCTGGGGGTACTGATATCGTTTCATGTTTTGTTTTAGGAAATTTATATCAACCTGTCTATTCAGGTGAAATTCAAAACAAGGGTTTGGGGATGGATGTTCGTGTATTTAATGAAAAAGGTAAGTCGATTAATAATAAAAAAGGTGAACTTGTTTGTATTAATCCATTTCCATCAATGCCTTTAAAATTTTGGAATGATAAAAATGATAATAAATTTAAAAAAGCATATTTTAATAAATTTAAAAATATTTGGCACCATGGAGACTTTGCAAGAATAACTAATAAAAATGGTTTTATAATTGTTGGTCGATCCGATACTACTTTAAACCCGGGTGGTGTTCGTCTTGGGACCGCTGAAATATATTCAGAAATTGAAAAATTTAAAGAAATTAACGAGTCTCTTGTTGTTGGCCAATCTTGGGATAATGATATTCGAATAGTTTTGTTTGTAATTTTAAACTCAAAACATGAACTTACGGAAAATTTATTAAAAAAAATTAAATTACAAATAAGAAAAAATGCTTCTCCAAGACATGTCCCTCATAAAATAATTCAAGTAAATGATATTCCAAGAACAAAAAGTGGAAAAATTGTTGAGCTTGCTGTTAAAAACATAATAGAGGGAAATAAAATTAAAAACAGAGAAGCCTTAGCTAATCCACTATCTTTAAATCAATATATTAATATTAAAGAATTGCAGTATTAATTAAAAATAGAAATTTAATAAAGATTTTGAGCAGCTACCATTGCTAGAAGCATTGGTAAAGATAACAAAGTATTTGTTCTTGAAAACAACATTGCTGTTTTAGCAGATTTAGCTTTTAATTCAGGCTCACATTCAACAATACCTAAAGCTCTTTTTTGATTAGGCCAAATAACAAACCAAACATTAAAAGCCATGATAACACCTAACCACATACCAATTCCAATTGCTGTATGTTTTGGTACACCTGATCCTATGCTTAAAGTCATTGCATCATGCAAGTAGCCATTTAATAACGCTAATATTAATCCTGATAGAACCGTTAAGGCTGCAGCCCATCTGAAATAAAATAATGCTGCTGGTGCAATTACTTTCCCAATAGCAGGTTTTTGTTCGTCTGGAATTTTTCCCATATTTGGAATTTGAACAAAATTAAAATACCAAAGTAACCCAATCCACATGATTGCTACAATCACATGTATATATCTAAATAACCAACTCCAAAATAATGAGTCGAAAGCAAATCCACCATTATGATATGATAAACCAACAAATAATAATATCGCTAATGCTAATGAAGCGTGAATTGTTTTTGATAATGATGCTAATAAATTACTCATGATTCTTCTTATTTATACACTAAATTAATAAAAATTTTAACAATCTTTTACTATTTTATCCTAATAACGGTTTTAAAAATTGACCTGTATAACTTCCTGGTACTTTACAAATCTCTTCTGGTTTACCTTCTGCTATTATAGTCCCACCTTTAACACCCCCTTCAGGACCCATATCAACAATATAATCAGCTGTTTTTATAACATCTAGATTGTGCTCAATAACCACAACAGTATTACCTAGCTTCACAAATGTGTGAAGAATTTCTAATAATTTCTTAATATCGTGTTGATGAAGTCCTGTTGTTGGTTCATCTAAGATATACATTGTTCGTCCGGTTGATCTTTTTGAAAGTTCTTTTGCAAGTTTTATTCTTTGAGCTTCACCTCCAGAAAGTGTTGTTGCCTGTTGGCCGATTTTTATATAGCCCAAGCCTACTTTTTTAAGGGTTAAAAGTTTCGTTTTAATATTAGATATATTTTCAAAATACTCACAACCTTCATCAACTGACATATCTAAAACGTCAGCAATACTTTTATCTTTAAATTTAATTTCTAGTGTTTCTCTATTGTATCTAGTTCCTTTACATTCATCACATTGAATATAAACGTCTGGTAAAAAGTGCATTTCATACGTGATTACACCATCTCCTTCACATGCCTCACACCTTCCACCTTTAACATTAAATGAAAATCTTCCAGGTTTATATCCTCTAGTTTTAGACTCTGGTAAGCTTGTAAACCAATCTCTAATTGGTCCAAATGCACCTGTATATGTAGCTGGGTTTGATCTAGGAGTTCTTCCAATAGGGGATTGATCTATGTCAATAATTTTATCAATTAGCTCAACTCCTTTGTAACTTTTAAAAGCCTTAGGAGCTTTTCGAGCCTTATTATTAAGCGTCAAATTTAATGCATGATATAATGTTTGTAGTATTAACGTTGACTTACCACTACCTGAAACTCCAGTAATACAAGTAAAACTTCCTGTCGGAATTTTTAGATTAACGTTATTTAAATTATTTCCTGATGCACCATTGATTTCAACAAACCTTCCATTTTTTGCTAATCGTCGAGTTTTAGGAACTTCAATAATCTTTTTATTAGATAGATATTGACCAGTTATACTATTTTTATCTTTTTTGATTTCTTCATAAGTTCCTTGTGCAGAAACTTGACCACCGTTAGTTCCAGCTTCTGGTCCCATATCTATAATATGATCAGCGTTTTCCATTGTTTCAGTGTCGTGTTCAACAACAATTACAGTGTTCCCTAAGTCTCTTAATCTTTTTAGGGCATTAATAAGTTTAACATTATCTTTTTGATGCAATCCAATTGAAGGTTCATCAAGAACATACAATACACCTGTTAATCCAGATCCTATTTGTGAAGCTAATCTTATTCTTTGAGCCTCTCCACCAGATAATGTTCCAGACTCTCTTGATAAAGTTAGATAATCAAGACCAACATTAAGTAAAAAATTTAATCTTTCATTAATTTCCTTCAAAACATGTTCAGCAATTTTAAACTGTCTTTTGTCTAGATTTTTTTCTAATTCTTTAAACCACTTAGCAGCATCAAGAATAGATTTTCTTGTGACCTCACTAATATTGTGATCGTCAATTTTAACACACATAGCTTCTTCTTTAAGCCTATCTCCATTGCAACTCTCACAAGCAGAGTCAGATTGATATTCAGCTATAGCCTCTCTTTTCCATTCACTATCAGATTCTAAAAATCTTCTTTCAAGATTGTTTATTACACCTTCAAAAGTTTTTTTATGTGAATATTTTTCATATCCATCATCATAGTTAAATTTAATTTCTTCTTCATCGGACCCATATAAAATTACATCTTTAATTTTTTTTGGTAATTTTTTCCATTTTTCATCAAGAGAAAAACCATAATGTTTAGCAATAGATGCTAATGTTTGGGCATAATATAGAGTAGTAGATTTTGCCCACGGTTCAATTGCACCATCAGCAATACTTTTTCTTTCATCTGGAATTACTAAATTTGGATCAACATTTAATTTCATTCCAATACCCTCACATTCTTCACATGCACCATATGGACTATTAAAAGAAAAAAGTCTTGGTTCTATTTCTTCGATAGTAAAGCCACTCTCGGGACATGCAAATTTTGTTGAGTATATTAGCTTCTCTATTTTTCTGAATTTTTGTGGTAACGTCTCATCTTCATATTCAACAAAGACTAATCCATTAGATAAATTAACAGCCGTTTCAATACTTTCCGCTAATCTGTTTCCCAATTTTGAATTTAAGACAATTCTATCGACTAAAACTGAAATATCGTGTTTAAGTTTTTTATCTAAATTTGGAGATTTTTCGATATCATATAAAATATTATCAATTTTAATTTTTCTAAATCCTCTTCTTTTATAACTTAAAATATCTTTCTTATATTCTCCTTTACGACCTCTAACTACGGGCGCATAAATATAAATTGTACTTTTTTTTGGAAGTTTTTTAACTAAATCTACAATTTGAGTTATTGTCTGAGAGGTAATTGGTTTACCTGTAAAAGGCGAATAGGGTATCCCAGCTCTTGCAAATAAAACTCTCATGTAATCATAAATTTCTGTAACTGTTGCTACAGTTGATCTTGGATTCTTAGATGTATTTTTTTGCTCAATAGCAATAGCAGGACTTAGACCTTCAATGAGATCTACATTAGGTTTTTTCATTTTGTCCAAAAACTGTCTTGCGTAAGCAGACAGACTTTCGACATAACGTCTTTGGCCCTCTGCATATATGGTATCAAATGCTAATGATGATTTTCCTGATCCAGATAGACCTGTAATGACAACAAATTGATCCTTTGGGATTTCAACAGAAACATTCTTTAAATTATGTTCTTTGGCACCCTTAATAACTATCTTTTTGATCATATTTTTTGTTGCTTTGAGTTAATAAAATTAATAATGAGAAGAATTGTGATATAGTTCTTATTAATTAATTTAACAAATATTAAATATTATGGCTGGAAGTTTAAATAAAGTATTATTAATTGGTCGTTTGGGCGCAGACCCAGAGATCAAACAAATGGTTAATGGTAAAAGCGTTGCAAGACTGAGCTTAGCTACAAGTCAATCTTGGAAAGACAAAAATACTGGTGAAAAAAAAGAAAAAACCGAATGGCACCGTATAGTTGTATTTAATGAAGGTCTAGTAAATGTGATTCAGCAATATTTAAAAAAAGGTGCTCAAATCTATGTAGAGGGACAACTTACTACAAGAAAATGGAAAGATGAGCAGTCTGGCCAAGATAAATATTCTACTGAAATTGTTCTTCAAGGATATAACACTACACTAACAATGTTAGGTGGTGGAAATACTGGTGGTGGAATTCAAAATGATACTACTCAACAAAATAATATTGAGGACTCTTCTCAAGTATCAAATGATATGGACGACGAAATTCCATTTTAGTATCTATGCAAAAAACTGAAGCTCCAAAAGATAACAATATTAAATTAATCTCTATGCATGATGAGATGAGCTCATCTTATCTGTCTTATGCAATGAGTGTAATTGTTAGTAGGGCTTTACCTGATGTAAGAGATGGTCTGAAACCTGTTCATAGAAGAATTTTATATGCAATGTATAAAGGTGGATATGATTGGTCTAAACAATTTAGAAAATCTGCAAGAATAGTCGGGGATGTAATTGGTAAATATCACCCACATGGTGATCAATCAGTTTATGATGCGCTAGTTAGAATGGTTCAAGATTTTTCAATGAGCTTACCTTTGGTCCAAGGCCAAGGTAATTTTGGATCAATAGATGGAGATCCTGCTGCTGCTATGAGATATACTGAAACAAGACTTTCAAAAGTATCACAGTTTTTAATTGATGATATTGAAAAAAATACTGTTTCGTACAAAAGTAATTATGATGAAACTGAAAAAGAACCAACGGTCTTGCCAGCTCAATATCCAAATCTTTTAGTGAATGGTGCAGGTGGTATTGCCGTAGGTATGGCGACCAGTATACCTCCACATAATTTAGGTGAAATAATAGATGGAACTTTAGCCTTAATAGATAATAAAGATATTAAAGTTAAAGAGTTAATGAAACATATACCTGGACCAGATTTTCCAACAGGCGGTGTCATTATTGGAAAAGATATAATTAAACAAGGCTACAACAACGGAAGAGGATCATTTAAGATTAGAGGAGAAGTTTCTTCAGAAACTCTTAAAAATGGTAGAGATAGATTGGTTATTACATCAATTCCTTATCAAGTTAATAAATCAGTTTTAAATGAAAGAATTGCACAACTTGTTAGAGAGAAAAAAATTGAAGGAATTAAAGATATTAGAGATGAGTCTAATAGAGAAGGTATTAGAGTTGCTATTGATTTAAGAAATGGTGTTGAACCAGAAACAATTAAAAGACAACTTTATAAAAATACTCAAATTGAAAGTTCATTTGGCTTTAATACTCTAGCAATTGTTGATGGAAAACCAAAAACTTGTAATTTAAAAGATTTTTTAACAAACTTTTTATCTTTTAGAGAAGACGTTGTTATAAAAAAGACTAAATTTGACCTTCAAAAGGCTGAGGAAAGAGCTCATATATTATTAGGACTGTCTGTATCAGTTGAAAACTTAGATAAAATTATAAAAATTATACGTTCATCTAAAACACCAGATGACGCTAAACAATCTATATTAAAAACTAAGTGGAAAATAAATAAAACTCAAAAACTTATTTCTTTAGTAGAAGGTAAAAAAAGTAAAAATATTTACTCTTTATCTGAAGATCAAGTTGTAGCTATTTTAGAATTAAGATTACAGAAATTAACAGCCCTTGGTATTAATGAGATTGAAATTGAAATCAAAAAATTAGCTGAACTAATTGCAAAATACAAAAAAATCATTTCATCTAAAAAAGAACTTTTAAAAGTAATTAGTGAAGAGCTTAAAAATATAAAAGAAAAATTTGCTGTTCCAAGAAGAACTAAGATTATTGATGCCGTATTAAATTATGACATTGAAGAAACAATTCAAAAACAATCAGTAATTATAACTGTCACTCTGCAAGGATATATCAAAAGAGGCTCTTTAGACGGTGTTAAACAGCAAAAAAGAGGTGGAAAGGGTAAATCTGGTATTACAACCCGGGATCAAGATTCAGTCATTCAAACGCTTTCTGTTAACACACATACATCTGTTCTTTTCTTTTCTACTGAAGGACTGGTTTACAAGGTTAAAGCCTGGAAGATTCCTGAAGGCTCAACTACATCCAAAGGTAAATCTTTATTTAATATTTTACCTTTAAAAAACCATCAATCAATTAGTTCTATAATGCCAATGCCTGAAGATGAGACAGACTCTAAAAATTACCAAATTATTTTTGCAACTGCACAAGGTAAAGTTAGAAAAAATAGTTTAGAGGATTTTTCATCAATTAATGCCTCAGGTAAAATTGCAATGAAGTTAGATAATAATGATAAAATTGTAGGCGTTAAAATTTGTCAAGATGATCAAGATGTAATTTTAAGCACTAAGTTTGGTAAATGTATAAGATTTGAAGCAAAAAAGTTAAGAGTATTTAAAGGAAGATCATCAAAAGGAATTAAAGGAATAGAGTTGGCTCCAAATGACCAAATTGTTTCTCTATCTGTAATAGACAGCGATAAAATGAAAAAAAATGGTAAAAAATCTAAAGATGATAAATCTGAAATAAAAGCCAAAGAAAAATTTGTCTTATCAATAAGTGAAAATGGATTTGGTAAGAAAACTTCTCATGTTGATTACAGAGTTACCAATAGAGGAGGTAAAGGTATAATTGGAATAGTTAACTCTCCAAGAAATGGAAATATAACGTCTTCTTTCCCAGTTTTTGAGGGAGATGAAATACTTATTTCTACAAACAAAGGTAGAGTAATAAGAGTAGCTGTTAAAGAAATAAGAACTGCTGGTAGAAACACTCAAGGTGTAAGAATTATAAAATTATCAGGTGAAGAAAAAGTAGTGTCTGCAATTAAAATCGATGATAATCTTGTCTAATGAATAAGGTAGCAATTTACCCCGGTACATTCGATCCTATTACTTATGGTCATATTGATGTTATTAAAAAAGCCTTAAAGTTATTTGATAAAATTGTTGTTGGTGTTTCAGACGTGAGTAATAAAAACTACCTATTTAGCTCTGAGGAACGGATCAATATTGTTAATAAAGCATTATTTAAAGATTTAAGGTTAAATAAAAAGAAAATATCTGTTGTTTCATTTAGTTCTCTTACAACTGATTTATGTAAAAAATATAAATCTAATATAATTTTAAGAGGTTTAAGAGCAGTTTCTGACTTTGAGTATGAATTTCAATTGGCAGGAATGAATAGAAAACTTAACAATAATATTGAAACAATTTTTTTAATGTCTGATGTTGAAAATCAAATAATATCCTCAAGGTTTGTTAAGGAAATTGTTAAATTAAATGGAGATATAAGAAAATTTACTACCAAAAGTACAATTAAATCTTTAAAAGACAAATATGAGTAGAATTTTAACAAGTATATTTATTTTATTTTTTTTATTTACTAATCAATTAATAGCACAGGAGAATATAATGATTTTAAAATTAAAGGATGGGAATGTAAAAATTGAGTTATTTGAAGATGTAGCTCCAAATCACGTAAAAAGAATTAAAGAACTAGCTGACAGTGGTCAGTATGACAATGTAGTATTTCATCGTGTTATTGATGGATTTATGGCTCAAACTGGTGATGTAAAATTTGGTAATTCAGAATCAGGTGATTTTGATTTACGAAGAGCTGGAATGGGCGGATCAGATTTACCAGATTTAAAACAAGAATTTAGTAGTGTACCTCATGACAGAGGCACTTTATCAATGGCTAGATCATCAGACCCTGATAGTGCTAATAGTCAATTTTTTATATGTTTTAAGCCGGCACCATTTCTTGACAGACAGTATACCGTTTTTGGTAAAGTTTTAGAAGGGATGGAATTTGTTGATATGATTAAAAGAGGTGATGAAAATAACAACGGTTCAGTTTCAGACCCAGATAAAATTATCAGTTTTAAATCTCAATAGTTTCTTTAAATGGCATTAAAAGATTTTGCCTTTAAAGTTTTACATAAAGATAAGTTTGCAAGATGTGGTGTAATCGAGACCCATAGAGGTAATATTAATACACCTGCTTTTATGCCAGTTGGCACACAAGCGACAGTAAAAGCTTGTACCATTGATGATATTAAAAAAACTGGATCTGAAATAATATTATCTAACACTTATCATCTAATGATTAGACCTGGTGTTGATAGAGTCCAATTAGCTGGTGGTCTTCATAATTTTATGAATTGTGATTTACCAATTCTTACAGATTCTGGTGGATTTCAAGTAATGTCATTATCTAAACTTAATAAAATAGATAGGGAAAAAGGAGCAATTTTTAATTCACACGTCGATGGAAAAAAATTTTTTTTAAGTCCTGAGGAAAGTATAAGAATTCAATTGGGGTTAAACTCAGACATAGTTATGATAATGGATGAATGCCCTCGAAAATCAAATGACTATGATTTAATTAAAAGGTCAATGGATTTATCTTTATATTGGGCCGAGAGATCCAAAAAGGCATTTGGTAAAAATCCTCATAAAGCTCTTTTTGGAATTGTTCAAGGTGGTTTATTTGAAGATCTTAGAATTAAATCGTTAAATGAATTAATCAAAATTGGTTTTGATGGTTATGCGATGGGTGGTTTAGCAGTAGGGGAGTCTCAAAATGAAATGTTTGGAGTTTTGGATAATATTAAAGAATATCTACCAGATGAAAAACCTCATTATTTAATGGGTGTAGGGACTCCATCTGATATAATTGGTGCTGTAAAAAGAGGTATAGATATGTTTGATTGTGTCTTACCCACCAGATCAGGAAGAACAGGATTAGCTTTTACATGGGAAGGAAGAATAAATATTAAAAATAATAAGTATCAAACTGACAACACTCCCCTGGATCCCAATTGTAACAATTTGAATCTTAATAAATATTCAAAAAATTATTTGAATCACTTGTTTAATACCAATGAGATCTTAGCTTCAATGCTCTTAACTCTTCATAATATTAATTTTTATCAAGAACTAATGTCAGCAATTAGAAAGAATATATCTGAGGGTACATTTGATCAATTTCATGATAAATACATAGATAAGTTGTAGAAGATAAACAATTTTTTGTTCAATTTGACGTTTGAAAAAATAAAATAATTCTGTATATAACAACTATTCAATTTGAATATATGGGGGCCCTTAGCTCAGTTGGTAGAGCAATTCCCTTTTAAGGAATGGGTCGATGGTTCGAGTCCATCAGGGCTCACCACTATTTGAATTAAGTAATTTTAATTGGTGGATAGTCTAAAATTACTTCGTTCATTTTTCCATTTAAATCTTTAATTCTATTATCAGACGATGGGTGGGTACTTAAAAATTCAGGTGGCTCTTTACCTTTATTAAGTTCTTTCATTCTTTCCCAAATTTTAACTGTTTCCCTGATATCGTAACCAGACAAAGAAGCAAATATCATTCCAAGATAATCTGCTTCGCTTTCTTGTTTTCTGTTAAAAGGATTAAGAATTCCAAGTTGCGCAAGTAAACCAACAGTATTTTGTCCTGTTGTTCTATTAATATCCGATAAAACACCACCACTCGCTATATCAATAATTCTAGTTCCAACATTTAACAATGTTCCTCTACTAGCTCTTTCAACTGAATGTTTGGCAACAGCATGTGCAATTTCATGACCCATTACAGCTGCTAATCCATTAGTGTTTTTTGTTGCATCTAATATACCCGTATAAACTGCTATCTTACCACCAGGCATGCACCAAGCATTACGTACTTTTTTTTTATCAATTAAAATGTATTCCCAATCAAAATTTTTTGTTGGGTCATCCAAATTTTCTCTGTCAAAATATTCAGAAATTGAGTCTTCCATTTTTTTACCAATTTCTTTAATTTCATTGAGCGTTTTAGTGTCATCACTCATTTTTTCTTTTTCTTTAATTTTTTCATAAACTCTTGCAGCTTGTGCGTTAAGGCTGGTCTCTGAAACAATCTTTAATTGTTTTCTCTCAGTAATTGGTGCAGTTGTACAAGAAGGTAGTAAAAAACCACCACAACTACAACCCACATATGACAAAAATTTTCTTCTATTCATTTTAATATAAAATTGATAATAACATTATATTATGAATCTTAATAATAAAATTCTAATTGTATTATTTATTGTTGCAATTTCTTTTGTAATTTACTCAAGTTTCAATTGATAATATGGAAAAAAAATCAAAACGAAAAGCATTATCATTAACACTTAGAAACTATTTTATTACTGGTGTAGTTGTACTTATACCAATTGGTTTTACATTATATCTTAGTAAAATTTTAATAGGTATATCTTCAAATCTAATTCCAAAAAATCTTAACCCCAATCATTATTTGCCGTTTGATATACCCGGAGTAGAAATTTTAATTTCAATATTACTTATAACTGTAGTGGGTGGTTTATCTTTATCCTTTTTTGGAAGAAGAATTTTAAAATTAATCGATGATCTATTTAAAAGAATTCCTTTTTTAAGAACTGTTTATTCAGCAATTGTTCAAATGACAGAAACATTTTCTAAAAAAGATGACAATAAAAAAAGTGTAGTTTTAATTGAATACCCAAGAAAAGGTGTTTGGGCCGTAGGTTTCGCAACTAAGGAAAATACAGGTGAGATGGCAGAAAAAACGAATAAAAAATTGATTAATGTTTTTGTCCCAACCACACCAAACCCTACAAGTGGCTTTTTGTTAATGTTTCCAATTGAAGATGTGATTTATTTGAATATGACTTTTGAAGAAGCGTCTAAATTTATTGTTTCTGCAGGTACTTCTAATAAACAAACTTAGGCAATATCATTTATAATATCAGCTCTATCATATAATTTGATAAGAGGTTTATATTTGCCAATATCAGCATTAACTAATTCAATTCTTCTAATTTCTTTTTCTGCTAGTATAAAAAGATCGCTATTATGTATTGGATCAGCTAATTTAAAATTTTTAATTCCACTTTGTTTAAATCCTAATATATCACCAAAACCTCTAATTTTCATATCTTCCTCAGAAATATAAAAACCATCAGTAGATTCTTTCAAAGTATTGATTCTTTTTTTTGCATTTTCACTTAAGTTGGATTTAAACATTAGTATACAGGTAGAGTCTTTATCACCTCTTCCAACACGACCTCTAAGCTGATGTAATTGTGATAAACCAAATTTGTTAGCATTTTCGATTATTATTACGTTTGCATTTGGAAAATCTATACCAACTTCAATAATTGTAGTTGATACTAAAATTTGGAATTTTTTCCTTAAAAAATTATCTAAGATAATCTCTTTTTCTTCTAAATCAGTTTTGCCATGTAAAAGAGATACTTGATTAGGAAAAATTTTATTCAGATATTCAAATTTTTTAACAGCAGATGAATGATCTAATTTTTTACTTTCTTCAATAAGTGGACAAACCCAGAATATTTGATTTCCAGATTTGATTTCTTTTTTAATAAATTTAATAACATCATCAATTTTACTTTCTAATTTACTATATGTTTTAATAGGTTTTCTTGACTTAGGTTTTTCTCTTATAATTGAAAGATCCATATCTCCATAAAGTGTCATCGTTAATGTTCTGGGTATAGGGGTTGCGGTCATCAACAAAACATCACAGTCTTTTCCACCTTTATCAGATAAACGTTTTCTTTGATTAACACCAAATTTATGCTGTTCATCTATAACAATTAATCCTAAATTTTTAAAAAATACTTTTTTTTGAAAAATTGCATGAGTTCCAAAAATGATATCTATTTTATTATCAGCTAATTTATTTAAAATTTCTTTTTTAGTTTTGTATTCTGATTTACCAGAAATTAATTGAATATTTATTTGATTTGAAAATAGTTTTTTTGCAAAGTTAAAATGTTGTCTAGCTAGTATTTCTGTTGGTGCCATAAAAGCGACCTGAAATCCAGAATTAATAGTATTATATGCGGCTAACAAAGATACTATAGTTTTTCCACTTCCAACATCTCCCTGAAGTAATCTAAACATTTTATTGGTTGATGAAAGATCGTTATTTATTTCTTCTAATGTTGTTAACTGATCTTTAGTAAGCGTAAATTCTAATTTTTTTAGAATTTTATTTTGTTTTGCTTTATTTACAACTTTACTTTTTTTTTTAATTTTTTTAATTTTTTTTCTTATTTCAGAGTTAACTAAAAATGTTGAAAAAATTTCATCAAAAGCTAATCTTTGATAAAAATTTTTCTTATAATTACCTATATTTTCTGGTTTATGTAATTCTACAATTGCATCATTCCATTTTATATTTCCAAATTTATCTAAAATATTTTCTGAGTGCCATTCATTTAAAGTGGGGAGGTTTCTTATTATTTGATTAATAATCTTGTTATAAATTTTTTCAGAAATTCCCTCTGTTAATGAGTATGTGATATGTTTTTGCTTTATAAGTGAGGAGTCTTCAGAAATATATTTGGGATTAGTAAGTTGATATTTGTTTCTAAAAAAACCAATTTTTCCACTAATAGTTATTTCTTTTTTTAGAGGAAGAATTTTTCTTACATAACCTTCATAACTATTAAAAAAAATACAATCAATTTCACCTGTTTCATCAATACAAGAAACTTTATTTGGCAGATTTCTAACTCTTGGAAAAGAATATTTTTGAGGAATAATAGTAATTGTTTGGTTTTCACCAATTTTTAAATCCTTAATTTTTGTCGAACGGCTTCTATCTGTATAGGATTTAGGCAACTTCCATAACAAGTCAAAAATATTATTAATTTTCTTTTTTTTTAATAAATTAGTTGTTTTAGTGCCAACACCTTTAAGTTTAGTTAAATCTGACAAAAGATATTCATAATTACTTTTATTACTCATGAAGTGATAATATATTATATTTATGACTCTCAATATAGATCTATTAAAAAAAAAAATTGTTTACAGATCAAATTATCGTGGCACAAAAGAAATGGATAAACTTTTAGGATCTTTTACCAAAAAGTACATTGAGATATTGAATCTTAAAGATCTTACTGATTTAGAAAAATTGTTAGATATAGATGATACAAATTTATACAATTACTATAATGGTTTAGATTGTGATTTTGAATTTAAAGATAACTACGTTAATTCCTTATTTAAGAACTTTAAATATGATGGTGAGAAAAAATAGTGGCGGAAGGACTGAGATTCGAACTCAGGAAAGAGTTGCCCCTTTGCCGGTTTTCAAGACCGGTGCATTCAACCACTCTGCCATCCTTCCGTGAAGATTGTTTTATTATTAAAATTATTTAATTCAACCATAAAATAGTCTAATAAAAGCTATAACTTATTAATCATTAGTTCCTATGAATAAAGAATTTAACAAAGGACTGTTCTTAGCTGGATTTGGTTCTTTTTGGTGGGGTTTTTTTGGTGTTTTGTATTTTAAATACATTACATACATTGGTCATATCGAATTAGTTGTTCACCGATGTCTATGGACAACATGCACATTAATTTTAACAACTTTTTTTTTTTCAAAGTGGGATATTTTTTTTACCATAATCAAAAATAAAAAAAATTTGTTTTATTTATTCTTATCTGGTTTTCTTATTTTTATAAATTGGGCTGTGTGGATTTATGCTATAGCAACCAATAGGATAATTGATGCAAGCTTTGGTTATTTTATGATGCCAATTTTAAGTGTAATGCTTGGTTATATTTTTTTTAAAGAAAAACTAAATAAAAAAAGAATATTATCAATAATATTAGTAATTATATCTATTTTATATTTAGTTTTAATAAGCATTAAATCTTTACCGTGGGTTGGTATTATAGTTGCTTTAAGTTGGGGTTTTTACAATTTAGTTAGAAAAAAAATAAATATCGATACCGATATAGGTCTTTTAATTGAAAGCTTTTATATTTTACCCTTTGCGCTAGTTGCTTTTTATTTAATAACGATAAATGGACAAAATGATTTTAAGCTGTCTGATCCTCCAATGATGTTATTTATTTTTCTAGCAGGTCCCATGACAATAATACCTTTATTTTTATATGTTAGAGGTGTTGAATTATGTGGATTAGGTGCAACAGGTATGATTTTTTATATCACTCCAACATTTCAATTTTTACTAGGATATTTTTATTATGATGAGCCATTTTCATTGGAAAAATTAGTTAGTTTTATTTTTATTTGGATTGCTGTAATTATATATTTGAAAGATTTATATGAAACTAATTAACTATTTATTTATATTCATATTTTTAAGTTTCACACCGGCATTTTCAGAAAACCCAACTGGTTTTAATGCCTGGAAAGAGAGTTTTAAAAAAACTGCATTGGAAAATGATATTTCTGAAGAAATATTTGATATCGTTATGGCGGACACAAAATTTTTGCCAGATGTAATTAAATACGATCGATATCAACCAGAATTTTATGAGGATACCAAAACGTATATTTCCAAAAGAGCTTCTTCTAAAAAAGTTTCTAAGGGAATAGATTTTTATAAAAAAAATACAAATCTAATTAACACGGTAGAAAATCTATATAATATAGAAAAAGAACTTCTTTTAGCATTAATGGGTATAGAGACTAATTTTGGAACTTATGTTGGTAAAATGGATATTTTGTCATCTTTAGCAACCTTAAGTTTTGATAAACGAAGATCTGAATTTTTTTCAAATGAATTAATAATTTTATTAAAGTTGATAGAAAAAAATCAGATTGATTACAAAACATTATATGGTTCCTGGGCAGGAGCATTTGGTTTTTTCCAATTTATGCCTTCAACAATGAAAAATTACGCCATAGATTTTGATAATAACAATTCAATTGATTTAAAAAACAATCATGATGCTTATGCATCAGCAGCTAATTATTTAAATAAAATAGGCTGGAAAGATAATCAGCCTTGTTTTTATAAGGTTAAATTATCAAATGAAATACCAAAAAAATATTTAAATGTTTCAGCAAAAAAACTACATGATAAAAAAAAATTAAAATATTTTAGAAAATATATATCAAATGAACATTTATTAGATCAAAAATTTGATAATTTAACAACTTCAATAATTACACCTGATAAAGATATAATTCCTGATGCTGAAAATCTAAGTCCTGCTTATATCGTTTTTGATAACTATGAAATTATTTTAAAGTGGAATAGATCTTTAAGATTTTCGTTAGCTGTTTGCACACTTAAGGAGAAATTTAAAAATGAATTATAAGTCTTTATTAATAGTATTGTTCATATTCTTGTTAGGTTGTGAACAAAATAATCTTAATAAAAATG
The DNA here is from genome assembly GCA_028097645.1 of Candidatus Pelagibacter sp. The sequence goes on from JAOHEU010000002.1 coordinate 52,321, forward strand.
CTGTTAATCAAGAGATTGTGACAAAGTATAAAAATTCTGGTTTTGCACTTGTTTATAATCCAGTGCTAAAAAAAGAAAAAAAAATTTCAAAAAAAATTGACAACAGATCTCTTCTTATTTTCCACAAAAGTCTAAAAAAGAATTCTTTTGTTAAAATAACAAATCCAGTTAACCAAAAAACAGTGATAGCTGAAGTTATTTCAAATAACGTAAAGTTCTCTGATTTTTACAATAGTGTAATAACTTCTAGAATAGCTGAGGAGCTATCGTTAAACTTAAATGAGCCTTATATTAATGTTGTTTTGATATCTCAAAATTCAACATTTGTTGCAAAAAAAGCCAAAACTTTTAATGAAGAAAAAAAAGTTGCAGAAAAAGCACCTGTAGATGGCATTCAAATTGATAACTTAGGAGAAATCAATCAACTAAAAAATGAAACTATAAAAGAAGAGAATTTTAGTTACTCAATTAAAATTGCTGATTTTTATTATAAAGACTCAGCCAAAAACATGTCTGATAGAATTATCAATGAAACAAATATTAGGAACACTCTTATTAAAACAATATCTAATACTAAATATAGGGTATTATTAGGACCGTTTAATGATATAAAAAAACTAGAAGACTCATTTAATGAAATTAAATCATTAGATTTTGAAAATATAGAAATTTTAAAAGATGTTTAAGAAATTATTTTTAGTATTATTTGTAAGCTTTATTTATGCTGAATCAGCCCTATCTAATTTTGATGTAAAAGCAAGGACTGCGATCCTTCAAGATTATTACTCAGGTGAAATCCTTTATGAAAAAGAAGCTGATATTTCTATATATCCTGCGTCAATGACAAAAATTATGACATCAATAATTGCTTTTGATTTAATTAAATCAGGAGATTTAAAATTAGAAGAAAAGTTTATCATTTCAGAAAAGGCATGGCGATTATCAACATCAGGTTATTCATCAATGTTTATTATGGTGGGTGATGAAGTTTCAGTAGAAAATTTACTTAAAGGAATTATAGTTGCTTCTGGAAATGACGCCTGTGTTGCTTTAGCAGAGGGTATTGCTGGTACTGAAGAGGAGTTTGCAATTTTAATGACTGCAAAAGCCAGAGAAATAGGTATGGAAAACACTAATTTTGCTAATTCATCAGGTATTAATGACCCTGATAATTATTCAACAGTAAGAGATATTTTAAAAATGTCTAAATATCTAATTGATAAACACCCTAAATTTTATGAAATGTTTTCAGAAAAAAAATTTACATGGAATAGAACTGGTGGCGATCCAATAACACAAGGCAATAGAAATCCTCTTTTATATAAAAATAACTTAGGTGCTGATGGAATTAAAACTGGATACTTAGCAGTAGAAAAATACTCATTAGCTTCATCAATAGTTAGGAATGGTAGAAGGTTAATTGCTGTTGGAAGTGGATTTAATTCAAAAAATGCAAGATCAAAAGAAAGTTCTAAATTGTTGACATATGGTCTTACTAATTTTGATCTTGTAAATATTTCTAAAGCCAATGAACCATTTGATAAAATTGATGTATGGCTTGGAAAACAAGATAAAGTTGATGTTTATACTAATGATGATGTCTACAAAACTATAAAAAAAGCTAAAAAAAAACTTTTAAAAGTATCTGTTAAATATGAAGGACCAATTGAAGCTCCAATTAAAAAAGATGAAAAAGTTGCTATTTTAAAAGTTGTTTACGATGATGAGTTAGTTGGTGAATATGATTTACTTGCTTCAAATGAAGTTAAAAAAGTAAATTTTGTATCAAGATTATTAAAATCACTTAATTATCTCATTTGGGGCGATGTCTAAAAAACCAATTATTGTTTTTGAAGGAATTGAAGGAAGTGGAAAAAGTCACCATATTTCAATTGTTTCTAAATATCTGAGTAAAAAAAAAATTAATCATATTAAGATAAGAGAGCCTGGGGGAAATCCAAATTCTGAAAAAATTAGAAAATTAATTTTAAACAACAAATCAAATTTTAATAAAGATACTGATTTGTTGTTATATATGGCGGCAAGAAGTGAAAACATGAATATCATTAAAAAATCATTTAATAAGAAGATTATTCTTATTGATAGATTTACAGATTCTACAATTGCTTATCAGCACTATGGTATGGGCGTTGATCTAAATTTAATAGAGACATTAAATAAATACCTTCTTAAAAATATTAGAGTTAATTTTACTTTTTTAAATATAGTTAATCAAAAGAATCTTCAAAAAAGATTAAAACAAAGAAAATCACTAAATAGATATGATAAATTTAAAATGTCGTTTTACAAAAAAGTTCAAAAAGGATTTTTAAATTTATCAAAAAAACAAAAAAATAAATATCAATTAATCAATTCAAATTTAGATATAAATAATAATGAAAAACTAATTTTGGATAAAATTGATATATTGATCAAATGAATTTAAATCCAGCAAGTCAACTTATATTATATGGTCATCATTTTGAATTTTGTAATTTTTTAGATCTTTATAAAGATAAAAAACTACCTAATAAAATATTGTTATCGGGAGAAAAAGGTATTGGTAAATCTACTTTAGCTTACCACATAATTAATTGTATTTTATCCCTTGATGAAGAACATTCTTATAACGAAAAAAATTTTACAATTTATCCAGAGAATAAGTCGTTTAAATTAATTTCAAATAAATCTAATCCTAACTTCATTTCAATTGACATTGAAGAAGATAAAAAAAGTATCGATATTAATCAAATTAGAAATTTAATATTAAATTTAAATAAATCGTCTTTTAATACAAAACCAAGGCTTGTGCTGATTGACAATATTGAACTTTTAAACATTAATTCAGTTAATGCTTTATTAAAAATAGTAGAAGAACCCAACGACAATATTTATTTTATTTTAATCAATAATAATAAAAAAATTTTACCTACACTTAAATCTAGATGTCTTAACTATAATATTCATCTTAAATCTGAAGAATCTTTTGATATTTCAAACAAAATTTTGGGTGAAAATGTAAAAGAATTAATTCATGAACAAATGATAAATAACTATAGTACACCAGGATCGATATTAAATTTATTGAATTTTGCCAATACAAATGGTGTTGATCTAACACAAACGAACTTAAAAGATTTTATTAAGATGATTATAAATGAAAAAAAATATAAAAAGGACTACTTTATTAAACATTTACTTTATTCTTTAATAGAACTTTATTTTAGACAAAACGTATCATTAAGAAATATTAAACTATTGAAAATGCAAAATTATTTTTTAAAAAAAATTAACAACACTAAAATCTTTAATCTAGACGATGAAACATTATTAATGGAATTTGATGATAAGGTTTTAAATGGATAAAAAATTTTATATCACAACCCCAATTTATTATCCTTCTGCTAAACCACATATGGGACATGCATATTCTAGTATAATAGCTGACTTTTTTGCAAGATTTAAAAGAATGGATGGTTTTGAGGTCCAATTTCTAACTGGAACTGACGAACACGGGTTAAAAATACAACGATCAGCTGAAAAAAAAAATATTGATCCATTAAAATTTTGTAATCAAATTAGTCAAACATTTAGAGATCTTTCAAAAACATTAAATCTTACTAACACTGATTTTATAAGAACTACTGAAGAACGACATAAAAAAACAGTACAACATTTATGGAATGAACTTGAAAAAAATGATGATATTTATTTATCTAAATATTCTGGATGGTATTCTGTATCTGACGAAGCGTTTTATAATGAAGATGAAATTGAAGATATAGATGGGGTTAAAAGATCAATTTCTTCAAAGTCAAATGTTGAATGGATAGAGGAGGAATCATATTTTTTTCGATTATCTAAATGGGAGAAACCTTTACTTGATTATTATGAAAAACATCCAAACTTTATTGCTCCAGAATCTAGAAAAAATGAAGTTATTAGTTTTGTAAAAAGTGGATTAAAAGATTTATCTGTTAGTAGAAAAAGTTTTTCATGGGGCATAAAAGTACCAAGTAATAATGATCATGTCATATACGTCTGGCTTGATGCGCTCACAAATTATATCAGTGCATTAAATTATCCTGACATAAATAATGAATTATTTAAAAATTTTTGGCCAGCATCAGTGCATTTAATAGGAAAAGATATTTTAAGATTTCACGCTGTATATTGGCCGGCATTTCTTTTAGCTGCTAAAATAGAGTTGCCATTAAGAGTTTATGGTCATGGATGGATCCTTTCAGGAGATGAAAAAATGTCTAAATCTAAAGGAAATATTTTAGATCCTATTGAAATAATTAATGAATATGGTTTAGATCCATTGAGATATTATTTAGTTAAAGAGGTATCTTTTGGGAATGACGGTAATATATCTCAAGAGAGATTAGAAGATTGCATTAATAGTGATCTAGCTAATAACTTTGGAAATTTATGCCAACGTGTTACGGCTTTTGCTATTAAGAATTGCAATAGTGAAGTACCAAAAGATGTTAAATTTGAAAAAGATGATTTAATAATTTTAGATAGATACAAAAATAATTTATCCAATATTAGAGATAAGATTGATAATCAAGACATCAATTTTTATATTGATTTTATTATAAATTCTTTGTTTGAAGCTAATAAATATTTCAATGATCAAGAACCTTGGAAAAAAAAGGATGATATTATCAGACTAAATACAATAGTTTATACAACTTTAGAAATAGTTAGAAAAATTAGTTATTTACTTTATCCAATAATTCCTCAGTCATCTGTAAATGCTCTTAAAATTTTTAACCTTAATGATAGTGATATTAATTTAACATCTATTGAAAATAATGAATTTTTACCTAAAGGAGGTAAAATAAATAAAATTGGTATACTTTTTAAAAAGATAGATAAAAACAATGATTGATTCACACTGTCATTTAGATCATGAACCTTTATTAAGTGATTTAACCAACGTAATTAAACGCTCAAGAGAGATTGGTATAAAAAAACTATTAACAATTTCGACCTCCTTTGAAAGTTTTGAGCGAATTAAGTCAATCATACAAAAAGATGAAATGATTTACGGCACAATTGGAATTCATCCCCATGAAACAAAAGAAAATAAAATTACTTCAGATATAATAATAAAAAATATTACTGAAAATGATAAAATAATCGGAATTGGCGAAACAGGTTTAGATTTTTACTATAACAATAGTGATAAAGATAATCAGATAATAAGTTTTAAAGAACATATTAGGGCTTCTATTAAAACAAACTCGCCCTTAATCATTCATTCTAGAGACGCTGAAGAAGAAACTTTTAATATATTGAATGATTATAAGGATAAAAATCTAAAAATATTAATGCATTGCTTTACAGGTAGTTTAAATTTTGCAAAAAAATTATTAACATTAAATGCTTTTTTTTCTGCTAGTGGCATTATAACTTTTAAAAATTCTATAGATTTACAAGAAACCTTTAAATTTTTGCCTTTAGATAAAATTTTAATTGAAACAGATAGTCCTTTTTTGGCACCAGTACCTAATAGAGGAAAAAAAAATGAGCCCTCATTTATTGATTACACAGCTCAAAAATTAGCAGATATTAAAAATATTTCTAAATCAGAACTTGTTAATTCAACAACAAATAACTTTAATAAACTTTTTTTTGATTAAATATTATGAAATTTATAATTCTTGGATGTGGTAGTTCTACGGGTGTACCTCGCCCAGATGGTTATTTTGGTAATTGTGACCCGAATAATAAAAAAAATCATAGAACCCGATGTTCAGCATTAATTAAGAGTAAAACCGAAAATATTTTAATTGATACATCTCCAGATTTAAGACAGCAGTTACTCAGACATAATATTAGAAAAATCGATAAAGTTTTTTATTCTCATATGCACGCTGATCAAACTCATGGTATTAATGATTTAAGATCTTTCTTCATTAATAGTCGTAAACAAATAAATGTATTTGCAGATTATGCTACCTCCAAATATCTAAAAAATAGTTTTTCATATTGCTTTAAAAGTTATTCAAAAGAATATCCTGCAACATTAAAACTCAATAGAATAAATAAAAGAATGAATATTGTTGATAAAGATAAAAAAATACCCATTAAACCTATTTTAGTTGATCATGGTAAAGTTAAGTCTAATTGCTTTATAATAGATAAAAAATTAGCTTACATTAGTGATATAAGCGATATTTCTAAAAAAAATTTTAAAAATTTTAAAAATTTAAAATATCTAATAATTGATTGTCTTTGGTATAATTTTCACCCTTCACATTTTAATTTAGAAAAATCATTATTTTTTATAAAAAAATTCAAACCTTCAAAAGCAATATTAACTAATTTATCACCTGTACTAGATTACAAAGAATTAAAAATACTTTTACCCAAAAATGTTATGCCTGCCTATGATGGCTTAACAATAAGCTTATAAAATTTCTTCTAATTTTTTAATAATTTTGTTTGATAATGGTACCGTAAAAGAGGCAAATGTATCTACAACTCTGCCATTTTTGTTTATCAAAATTTTATGAAAATTCCATTTAGGAACTGTCGATTTACCAAAAGTTTCTTTTGCCCAAATATATATAGGGTGAGCATTATTACCTTTGACGTCATATTTGCTTGTCATTGGAAAGTTAATATTGAAATTGGTTTCACAAAAATTTTTAATTTCAGCTTCTGAACCCGGTTCTTGACCTCCAAATTGATTGCTTGGTATACCGATAACAACTAATCCTTTTTCTTTATAATCGTCATATAATTTTTGTAGATCATCATATTGTTTTGTAAATCCACATTTGCTTGCAACGTTTACTAACAATATAGTTTTATCATTAAATATTGAGAGATTTAATTCTTCTCCATTTATAGAATTAATTTTAAAATCGTAAAAAGTTTTTGAATTTTCTGACATAGAATTTTTTAAAAATGAAAACATAATAATTATTAGATAAATGACAATTTTTTTATTAAACATTTATTTTTTAGATGACATTAGCAAAATCATATATCCAAAAACTGTTGATAATAATGATCCAGTTAAAACACCAATTTTAACACCATCCATATACTGAGCATTTTCAACAAAAGCTAAATTTCCAACAAATAAGCTCATTGTAAATCCAATACCTGTTAAAATAGAAACGCCATATAAACTTAACCAATTTGAATTATTTGGCGCTTCTGCAAACTTAAACTTAATTGAAACATAAGAGAACAATAAAACTCCAATTTGTTTTCCAAAAAATAATCCACATAAAATACCAAGAGGCACAGGTGCTAGTAAACTAGATAATGATAAACCTTCTAAGTTTACACCGGCATTTGCAAAAGCAAAAAGTGGCATTATCATGAATGCAACATAAGGTGAAATTGCATGTTCTATTTTAACTAACAATGAAAAATCTTTATCTTTAATTCTGTGAGGTATAGTTGATGCCAACAAAACACCTGCAATAGTAGCATGTATTCCAGATTTATAAGTGAAAAACCACATAAACAAACCTATAATTAAATAAGGAATAAATATTTTCACTGAAAATTTATTTAAAATTAAAAGTAAAATATAACTTAATAAAATAAGACTTAAATAAGGTATACTTAAGTCTCCAGAATAGAAAAAAGCAATTATTAATATAGCGCCAAGATCATCTATAATTGCTAGAGCTGTTAAAAATACTTTTAACGATATTGGAACTCTTGAACCTAATAAAGATAATATTCCAAGAGAAAATGCTATATCTGTAGCTGATGGAATAGCCCAACCATTCATAGTTTCTGAATTTCCCCAATTAATAAAAACATAAAAAAGGGCAGGAACCAACATACCACCAACAGCTGCTATAATTGGAAGCATTGCTTGTTTTATATTTGAGAGTTCACCTTGTAAAAATTCTCTTTTTATCTCTAAAGTAACAAAGAAGAAAAAGATCGCCATCAGTGCATCATTTATCCAGTGATGAACAGATAGTTTTAATCCAAATTCATTAACACCAATAAATAAATATTTTTCTAGACTATAAAAATATAGATCACTTAAATCACTATTACTTATGAATAAAGCAAGTATTGCTGCTATTAACAATACCAAGCCACTTGCTGCTTCAAGTTTAAAAAACCATTTAAAGGGTTTTGATAAATAATTAATCATAAAAAACTAGTAAAGATCTATAATAAAAAGTTTTATATCTTTCAATATCTCAAATAAGTTAAATAAAAGAATTTCTAAACCTGGAAAAATATTAATTAATGGTACTTTTAATGTATCAATTAATATTATTAACGCCACAAAAGATATTATTGAGACCACTAAATATGAAAAGAATTTACTACTAGTATTCTTTTTTATTTTATTTTTTACTGGTATTTGTTTTCCAGCAATTTTATCTTCAGTTTTATCTTTTTTATTATCTATATCTTTTTGTGAAGATATATCATTGGGTTCATTAATATTGTCTATGATTTTACTATCAATTTCATTTTCAATTTTTTTATATGCAAAATCATCACTTAAAGATAGTGGCTCTGTTGTATTGTCTTCTAATTTATAGAACCAAACATGATCACATGAACCACATTTAACATCTCTACCATTATCAGGTATCAAAGAAGTGTTAATTTTAAATTGTTTATTGCAATTAGGACAGGTAATAATCATGATTATTTATATATCAGATTTATATCAAATTTCTTTTAATTTTGATCTATTTATACTTTGAAATAATCTATATCTACTGTATTAGTACACGGATCGGAGTGTAGCGCAGCCTGGTAGCGCATCTGGTTTGGGACCAGAGGGTCGCAGGTTCGAATCCTGCCACTCCGACCATCTTTTATGAGTAAAGCAATAATTTATATACCAAATAAAAATCCTATGCAGTCTGGAATGGCTAAAAGCAATAAATGGATTTTAGAATTTATTACCAAAGACCCAACTAAAAATCCTTTAATGGGATGGGAAAGTTCTTCAGATACACTAACTGAATTAAAACTTGAATTTCCATCAAAAGAGTTAGCAATAAACTATGCAAAAAAGAAAAAAATAGATTTTGAATTAATTGAACCAAAAAAAAGAAAGATGGTAAAAAAATCGTACGCTGATAATTTTTTAAAGTAATTAATGTTTAGATTTTTCAAATTAAGAAAATGGTTTATGTGGTCTTGGCTTGGATCTATTATCATTTTGTCTTCATTATGGATCCAGGTTAAAATTGATGTCAAAATCAATGAATGGTTTGGTGAATTCTACGATATGATTCAAAAAGCTCTTGGTGAGCCTAATGCAATAACTATTGAAGAATATTGGGCGAGCTTATTATCATTTATAACATTAGCAGCAATCTATGTAGGTGTAGCAGTTATTGTTAGTTTTTTTACTTCTCATTATTTGTTTAGATGGAGAACAGCAATGGTTGAGTGGTATCATAGTGTTTATGATAGAGCTCGTAGAATTGAAGGAGCTTCCCAGAGGGTTCAAGAAGATACAATAAAGTTTTCTAGAATAATGGAGTCTTTAGGTACAAGTTTAATTGAAGCTTTAATGATATTAGTTGAATTTATGCCAATCTTATTTGGTTTAAGTGTAGGTATTCCAATTTTCTTTTTTGGTGATTGGGATTATGGTTTAATTGTAGGTGCTTTAATCTGGTCTGTTGGAGGAACTATATTTTTAATTTTTTTAGGATTAATTTTAAGACTAGTTGGTGTTGAATATGATCTTCAAAAAAAAGAGGCAGCTTATAGAAAAATATTAGTGGTCGCTGAAGATGATGGAACGGTCAGACCAAAATCTATCGAAGAGCTTTTTAATGGTGTTAGAGAAATACATTTTCTAAGTTATATTCGATATTTATATTTTAATGTAGGTAGAATTGCTTATTTGCAAGCAAATGTGCTTTCAGCGTATGTTTTTTTAGCACCTGCTATAGTCGCTGGTGCTGTTACACTTGGTGTAATGCAACAAATTATTAGGGCTTTCGGAAGAGTTGAGGGTTCAATGCAATACATTCTTAAAGCATGGCCCACGATTATTGAATTAGCTAGTGTTTATAAACGATTAAGAGAATTTGAATCTAAAATAAATGAAGATAAATTTGTTGATGAAAAAATTTAATGGCAATTGATAAAAAATTTATCGACAAATTTAATTACGTTACATCAAAAGCGGCTCTAGCCGCCTCATATTTAGTAGGTAAAAAAGATAAAATTGCTGCTGATCAAGCTGCCGTTGACTCTATGAGATCAGAACTCAATAAGATTGATATGAATGGACAAGTAGTAATAGGTGAGGGAGTTCTAGATGAAGCTCCGTTACTTTATACTGGAGAATTTTTAGGCACAAAAAAAGGTCCAGACTTTGATATTGCAGTAGATCCAGTGGAGGGAACAAATTTTGTGGCAAATAATTTACCTGGAGGTATTGCAGTTTTAGCAATAGGAGAAAAAGGCAATCTATTTAATGCACCAGAGACTTATATGAATAAGATAGCTACTGGAAAAATTGATAAAGGATTAATAGATTTAGACTATCCTTTAGAAAAAAATATCAAAAATTTATCAGAATTTAAAAATAAAGATGTTTCTTCTTTAACGGTTTGTGTTTTAGATAGACCTAGACATAAAAAAATTATTGATAAACTTAAAGATCTAGATGTAAATATTAAACTTATCAAAGACGGTGATGTCCTTGGAGCATTATATGTTTCTGATCTAAAGTATAATGTTGATATGTTTTTGGGTATTGGCGGTGGTCCTGAAGGAGTTTTGGCAGCATGCGCACTAGATACTTATAACTGTCATTTTCAAGGAAGATTTATTTTTGATAGTGAAAAAGATATAATTGAGGCTAAATCAATGGGTATAACTGATTTAAATAAAAAATATGAATTAAATGAAATTGTAAAAGGGGATTCTCTTTTTTGTGCATCAGGAATAACCAACAATGAAGTTTTAAATGGTATTATTATTGAAGGAGATAAATTCATTAGTGAAACTCTAGTTACACATAAAAATACTAATTTTAAAGAAATTGTTAAAAGTATCAATTCAATTAATGAATGATTTCCGTTTCTGGTAAAATTTGGACAGAACAAAAAGTTAATAAAAATTTAATAGAAAAATTTAAACAAGAATATGGTCTAGGATATGTTCTATCTAAGTTAACTATTTCACGAAACTATGACTTATCAGAGATACATGGAATTAATAATAAACAAAAATTAAAAAATATATTTAAGCATGATACAGATTTCCAAAAAGCTTCCTTGATACTTTTAAATGCTATTAATAATAATGAAAATATCTGCATTTTAGGCGATTATGATGTTGATGGTGCTTGCTCTACATCATTGTTAGTTCGATATTTTAACCATATTAATCAAAAACATTTTTTTCATATTCCTGACAGAATAGAAGATGGTTATGGTGCTAGTAAAAAACTTTTTCAAAAATTAATTTTAAAAAAACCTAAATTAATAATAATGGTTGATTGTGGTTCTACTTCAAATGAGGCAATTGATTATTTAAATAAACATCAAATTAAATCAATAATAATCGATCATCATGAGATAAATAAACCATATCCAAAATCAAATGTAATTATTAATCCTAAAAAAGCATCTATTAAAAAAGAAAACTCACTTTTATGTGCTACAGCTCTAACATATTTTTTTATAGAAACTATTATTCAAAAAACTAAATCAAACTTCAAAATATCTAACTTTTTAATTTATGTATTACTTGCAACAGTATGTGATGTGATGCCTCTAAGAAAAATTAATAGAATAATTGCACATAATACAATTGATAATTTTAATATCAAAAATTATGTAGCTTTAAATTATATATTTGAACAATATAATTTAAAAAAAAAATTAACTATTGATGATTTAGGATTTTTAATTGGGCCAATTATTAATGCTGGTGGTAGGCTTAATAATTCTAATTATGGTGTAGAATTATTATCCACAGACAATTTTGAAATTATTAAAGATAGAGCTAAAAAATTAATCGACCTTAACAATAAAAGAAAAATAATAGAGCAGAATATATTAGATAAAATAGATTTTGAAAAAATTAAAAATGAAAATAAACATGTTATAATTTATTATGAAAATAATTTAAACGAAGGTGTTATTGGTATTATTGCTTCAAGATTAAAAGATTATTTTAACAAACCCTCAATAGTTATTACAAAGTCTGATGATAAACTCAAAGCTTCAGCCAGATCTACTTCATCTTATAATATCGGAAATTTAATAAAATCTTTAATTGATAATAATATCATCTTAAGTGGAGGAGGTCATAATATGGCTGCTGGTTTCAATATGAAAAAAGCCAATATAAAACTTTTAGATAATTTTATTCAAAATGATTTTATGAAAAAGAATTCTAATCAAGAAAGTTTAAATAAATATGACTTTCAGTTATCTTCTTCAGCAATCAAAAATAAATTAATTAACGATATTAATAAGTTAAAACCATTTGGAAATAATAATTTTTTACCAACTTTTTTAATAAATAACCTAAAAGTTATTAAATATAATGTTATAAAAAATAAGCACTTATCTGTTATTTTAAAACCAGATTCAGGTGTTTCAATCAAGGGTATTTGTTTTAATTGTTTGAACACAAACTTAGGTCATTATTTATTATCTTGTAAAAAAAAGATTAATATTATTGCTCAAATTAACGAAAACATTTGGAATAATAAAAAATCAATTCAATTAAATATCAAAGATCTAATTCTTTAACTTATTAAGTCTTGAATTATATGCGCTTTTAAAATAAAAGACCTTTCAACGGTCCCTTCGTCTATCGGTTAGGACAGCTGGTTTTCATCCTGCAAAGGGGGGTTCGATTCCCCCAGGGACCGCCAAAAATGAGTTATTTCGTATATATTCTAATTAATATTAACGGTAAATCTAATCCAACATATGTAGGTTATACAAATAATCTTCTACAAAGACTAAAACTACACAACACCTCAAAGGGTGCTAAATTTACAAGGGGTAGAAAATGGAAGATTATCTATAAAAAAAGATATAAAAATAAAATTATTGCAATGCAAAACGAATATAAGTTAAAAAAAAATTTTAAAAAAAGAGCTCTAATTAAATCAAAGTTTTTAGAGAAGATTTAATAGTATGAATATAGCTGTACTACTTCCCTATAAAGAAAATTTTTCTAAAAATAAAGCTGGTGCTGTCTCTATATTTGTCAATGATACAAATAAATTAAGTATATTTAAAAATAAGATTACAGTATATGGCTCTACTAGTAGTAAAATACGTCTAAAAAATTATACGAATATTAATTTAAAAAAAAAAATTTTTTTTAGTACAAGTAATCAATATTTAAAAAATTTTACAAAATTTATACATAACAAAAAAATTGATATTTTGGAGGTACATAATAGACCTCAATATATTAATTTTTTAGATAAAATATCTAATTTTAAAAAAATTCTTTACTTCCATAATGACCCTTTGCAAATGCAGGGATCGATTACTATTGCAGAGAGAATTAATTTGTTAAATAAAACTGATATAATTGTATTTAATAGTAATTGGTCTAAATCTAGATTCTTAATAGATTTACCAAATTCAATAAATTTAGAAAAAATTAGAATTGTTCATCAATCTACATCAAAAACTAATGTAAATTTTAAAAAAAAAAAGAAATTAATTTCTTTTGTTGGTAAATTAAATTCTTCAAAAGGGTATGATATATTTGGAAAAAGTATAATTAAAATTCTAGACAAATATAAAAATTGGAAAGCAATAGTTATAGGCGATGAACCAAGACAAAAATTTTTTTTTGAGCATAAAAACTTATTTCATTTGGGTTATAGAGACAATTCTTTTATTTTAAACAAACTTAAATTCGTTAGCATAGCTGCTGTTCCATCAAAATGGGAAGAGCCTTTTGGTAGATCAAGTTTAGAAGCTGCAAGTAGAGGCTGTGCATTAATTATATCAAATAATGGAGGACTTAATGAAACAACTAATCATGCATTAATCCTAAAAAAAATCACTGTTGATAATCTTTATAATAAAATAGAATTTTTGATTAAAAATGAAAAAAAACGTAAAAAACTCCAAGTGAGTGCCTTTAAAAATTTTAAACTTACAAATGAAATTTCAGCCAAAAAAATTGATAAAATTAGAAATGATTTATTCATAAATAGAGTTAATTTGAATTTAAATCAAATTAGAAATTTAAAAATTCTACATATTACTAATTTTAACGAAAGGTTTGATGGTAGATTGCACTATAATACAGGAAAAAGAATAAATAATGGATTTGTTCGTTTAGGTCATAATGTTTTTAATATCAGTGATAGAGATATAATTTCTAATTATAGAGGAGTTATGGATCCAAAAGGTAAAAGAACACTTAATAACAAAATCATAACTTCTTTTAAAAATTTTAATCCTGATATAGTTGTCATGGGGCACGCCGATAGTATTAATATAGAAACCCTTGAATTCTTAAAAAACCAAAATAAAGATTTAAAAATTACACAGTGGTTTCTAGATCCAATCTCTAGAAATGGACCTGATTATATTAATAATAAAAAAAGAATTATTAAATTTGCAAAGTTATGTAATACAAACTTTATAACTACAGATCCAAATTCAATAGATTTTCATATAGATAATTCATTTTTTATTCCAAACCCTGCAGATATATCATTTGAAACTTTGAATAATTATAAACACAATTGTGATATCGATGTTTTTTTTGCAATGAGCCATGGTGTACACAGAGGAATTTTAAAAAAAGGAAAATCTGATGATCGTGAAAAAATATTAAAAAAATTAATAAATAAAAATAAAAATATAAAGTTTGATTTTTATGGTTTAGAAAATAAACAGCCAATATGGGGTGATGAGTTTAAAAAAAAATTATCTTTATCTAAAATGGGACTAAACTTAAGTAGGGGTGAACCAGTAAAATATTATAGTAGTGATAGACTTGCTCAATTAATGGGTAATGGATTGTTAACTCTTATTGATGAAAAAACTTCATATTCAGATTTTTTTACAAACAAAGAATTAGTTACATATAAAAATTATACAGATTTAGTTGAAAAAATTAATAAATATAAAAGAAATGACAAAGAACGTAAATTAATTGCATATAATGGAAAAAAAAAATATTTAAAATATTTTAATTCATCCGTAGTTGCTAAATATATAATAAATAAAACACTTCAAATAAATAACAAAGACAAATTTTTATGGGATTAGATTTTTATTAAATGAATATTCTTATTTATGTTCATACTAAACAAAATATAAACAAAAAAATTAATTTAGGTGNTATAGAAATATTAAATTATCATCTCTATAATTTCCTTAAAAAAAAATTTAATGTAGTTTTAACTTCAAAAATTCTAGATAAATTTAAAATAATAAAATGGGATATTGTAATAAGTTCAAATAACGCAAAAATTTTTAATGATATGCAAGCTAAAAGAAAAATCCTATGGCTTCATAATAAATTGCAAATTGAAAAAGCTTTTCGAAAGAAACAATTATTTCCAATATTATCCAATAAAATAGAAGCTGTTTTTGTTAGCAAATATCTTAATGCTAAAACTTCGAAACTTTTTAACTTTGATAAAAGAATAGTTATATCGAATTTTTTACCAGAAATATTCAATAAAAAAAAAAAAAATATTTTAAATCCAAAAAAGCCTATTTTTGTTTGGTCTGTTCAAAGAAATAAAGGTTTAGAGGAGATTTTGAATTTATGGATGACAAATATTCATCCAAAGCATCCTAATGCAGAATTTCATATTTTTTCTATAAAAAAAAAAAATACTAATAAATTTAAAAAATCAAAAATTTTTTTTCATGGAAGAGTTTCTAGAAATTTACTTCTTAATTATTACAATAAATCTTATGGAATGATTTGTCTTGGATATGATGAAACTTTTTGTTTAAATGCATTGGAATCTTTTTCACAAGGTTTGCCAATAATTTCTTTAGGAGAAACAGCATTAGAAGAACTACTTATTAATAATTTTAATGGATTTAAGTTAAAAAAAATCAATGATTTTACCCATGCATTAAATAAAATGATAAATTTAACCAATTCACAAAGAAATAGATTAAGTACAAATTGTTATCAATATTCAAAAAAATATAATCTTACCTTTATTGGAAAAAAATGGTTAAAACTTATTAATAATAAATGTGTTTAGTTTAATAGTCTTTTAACCACATCGTTTTGTGAATTTTTTAATTTATTATAAATTTGTTCCTCGTTATAATCTTTGCTTCTTTTCATGGTATTTCTGTGAGTTTCATCAATTATCCCATCTTTTTTTTCTGCATGCCTATGTTCGTAAATAATTTCCTTAGTAATGATAAATTGACCATATTGTCTTGCGATATCACACACCCATGTATCTGCATAAAAATGATGTAATTCTTCAGGAAGGAAAAAACCACACTTATTAAACCATACTCTATTAATTATAGGGTGGTTACAGTGTAAAAAAGGATATTTAAAATCTTTTTCTTTAGGCCATATCATAAAAGGTATGTCATTCTTAAATTTATTTGCTTCATTATTAATATTAATGTCCCAACTTTTACTGAATATTATATCGTCAGCTACAATGAATAATAAATTTCCTTTAGAAATTTTTGATAAATAATTATGTTTTTGTGTATTTTTTTCTATATCAATTTGAATTAATCGAATATTCAATTTTCTTGTAAATTTTTCGATAATTTCTCTATAATTATTTTCATACTTCTCATCAACATCAATCAAAACTATCATTTCAATATTGTTTAAATTTACTGTATTTTTAATGATAGA
>JAOHEU010000020.1:0-5000 GCA_028097645.1 Candidatus Pelagibacter sp.
TAAATATTGCTAATGATTATTATAAAAAAGGTATTGATGAAATAATATTGATAGATATTGTAAGAAGTCTTTACAAGCAGAAACCAAATTTTTCATTATTAAAAAAAATATCAAAAGAAATTTTTGTTCCATTAACCTATGGTGGTGGCATTACAACTATCAAAGATATTGAAAATTGCTTAAAGAATGGTGCTGATAAAGTTTCAATTAATAGTTCATTACTTCCAAAAAACTCTAAATTTATTAATCAAGCAATTATGGAATTTGGTTCACAATGTATAATTGTAAATATAGATGCAAAAAAAATTTATGATAAATGGTATTGTTACACTGATGGGGGGAGAATAAATTCAAATATCGAAATAATTGATTGGCTTGATGAAGTTCAAGAAAAAGGTTGTGGTGAAATTTTTTTACAATCAATTGATAAAGATGGCTTTTATGAGGGTCCAGACTACGAATTGTACAAATTGGTAAATAAAAAAATTCAAGTACCACTAATATTTTCTAGCGGTATAAGAAAATATTCAGATATCACTAAATTAAAAAAAATATTAAAACCTGACGCAATAGCTATTTCTTCAGCGTTTCATTTTAATGAACTTCAAATTAAAAAAATAAAAAAAATTATATGAAAAATGAAAATAGAATAGGAATTCTTGATTTAGATATTTCAAATGTTGAAAGCCTTAAATCTGCAGTCAATTTTTTAGGTTTTAACTCTCAGATTATAAAAGTTAATGATAATATTGAACAGTTTGAAAAAATTGTTATACCTGGCTGTGGTTCATTTCCTTCAGCAATGAAAAAAGTTTCCCTAAATAAATTTTATTTAAGATTGAAAGAATATGTCAAAAATAAAAAGATTTTAGGAATTTGCCTTGGTATGCAAATCTTTTTAAAAAAAAGTGATGAATTTAAAAAAACAAAAGGTTTGGGATTAATTAATTTAGACATATGTAAACTAGACATGATACCAAAAATTCCAAATGTGGGTTTTAGAAAAGTTAAAATAAATAAACAAAATTATTTGTTTAATAATATTAAAAATAACACAGAATTTTATTTTATGCATTCTTATGGGGTGGCGAACTTTAAGAGCTTGAAACCAGATAGTTATATTTCTTTTGGGAAATCAAAAATAGTGTCATCAGTCTCAAAAAAAAATTTTTTTGGTACTCAGTTCCATCCTGAAAAAAGTGGAAAAAACGGTCTAACTTACTTATATAATTTCTTTAAAATATGAAATTAGGAAAATTTGGTTTACCCTTAAAAGTAAAATTTTGTAGCAATTGCACACGAAGCAATCAAAGACCTCATAATCTTGGTGAGTTTAAACAAAAAGCTAAAATGAAAAAAGATTATGTTGAATTTGATACAAATGGAATGTGTGCAGCCTGTAATTATTTTTATGAAAAAAAATCAATAGACTGGAAAAAAAGAGAAAAAGAATTGGAAAAATTATGTAATAAGTTTAGAAAAAATAATGGCGAGTATGACATAATCATCCCAGGTAGTGGAGGAAAAGACTCTTGTTATGTTGCTGATCAATTAAAGAATAAGTATAAAATGAATCCTTTGCTAGTCACCTGGAAACCAACAATGTACACCAATATTGGGCAAAAGAATTTTGATGCTTGGCTTGAGATTGGAATACCAAATTATACTTTTCATCAAAATCCTATTGTTCATAAAAAATTAACACGGCTAGCTTTTGAAAATTTATGTCATCCTTTTCAACCATTTATATTAGGTCAAAAAAATTTTGCTCCCAAGTTTGCAAAAAAATTTAATATTAAATTAATAATGTATGGTGAAAGTTATATTGAATTTGGTATGGATAAAAAAAATAAAGAAAATCCCAAAATGGATCCTAAATACTTCAGCTCTGAAAAATCTATTAAATCAATGTACATATCAGGTATCAAAATAAACGATTTATTAAAAAAACATAATTTTACTATGAATGATTTGGAGCCATATCTTCCTTTGAAACTCTCAGATTTAAAAAAAAATAAAATAGAGTTTCACAATTATAGCTATTACAAAAAATGGAATTTTCACGATAATTATTATTATGCTGTTAACAATACTAATTTTAGACCAGATGTAGAGAGATTGGAAGGAAGCTATGACAAATATGCTTCAATGGATGATATAATTGACTGGCTTCACTTTTATACTTTTTATATAAAATTTGGTATGGGAAGGACAAGTGCTGCAACTGACCAAGAAATAAGATCAGGAGCAATAAATAGAGAAGAAGGTATTAGGCTTGTTAAAAGGTTTGATGGCGAATATCCAAAAAAATATTTAGATCGTTGTTTAAATTATATGGGGATTACAAAAAAAAATTTTTTAGATATCATTGATAAAAACAGGCCAAAACATTTGTGGCATAAAAAAAATAATAAATGGTATCTTAGACACCCAATATGGAAAAAGAATTAAAAATTACTCTGCTGTGTTATCAAGACAAATTTTACAACCATTACATGGTGTATTTTTCTTAAACCCATCCCTAACATTTTTAATTAAGTTTGATTTCCATATTTCGCTTATAGTATTTTCTTTGATATTACCAATGGGTAAATTTCTA
Source organism: Candidatus Pelagibacter sp. (assembly GCA_028097645.1). The sequence goes on from JAOHEU010000020.1 coordinate 2,600, forward strand.
CCAAATGTATTACAGCAAGGTGTGACGGAACCATCAGAATAAATACCAAGACTAGTCCATGGTTGTCTGCACTCATACCTCTTCCCTGTCTGTTCAGCAAAATTAAATAGTTGTTTTGTCTCAAAATTGGCACTATTTGAATATGCATTAATTGAAATTTCTTTCTGAACCTCAACTGAATCTACTATATCAACCCATTTATCTGAAAATTTTTTAATTTCATCACTGTTGTCTTCAAGTGCTACAAAAGATGTTCTCACTAACGGAAGATTCTTTTTTTTAATTTTTCTTAACTTCATAAAATTAATTATATTTTCTTCAAGTTTTTTTATTCGCTCATTTGAGTTGTTTTTGGATACTGGAACCCTGACTTTGTTATAAGTTTCAGGGCTAAACGCATCTATAGAAACAAATAGTCTTGTTACAGAGCTTTCTAAAATCATCTCGGCATTTTTTTGATTTAAAAGAGTTCCATTCGTAAATAAAAAAATATCCATTATCTGAGCGTCTTTAGCTAGATCAAAAACTTTTTTAATATTTTTGTATAGCAAAGGTTCGGAAATACTAATCATTAATGAATTTAATTTATTTTTCTTAAAATCTGCAAATAAATTAGACAAATCTAGATCTGAAAGAGTATATTTTTTTGAATCGTTTCTCCACCCTTGATAACACATTACACATTCTAAATTACATCTATTTACCAATTCTAGAATAATTTGGTTAGGGTAGTCTCCTTCTTTGCCATAGCTTTCATAATTTATACTCTCAAAATATTTTTTTCTATAATCTAAAAACCTTTGACCATATTTTTTATGAAGATGTTCTTGTAAAATTTTTTCTGTATCAATTTTGCTAAATTTAGTAATATTACTAGGAATATTTTTTTTTTCTGATTTAGAATTAAAACTATCGCTCATATTATTTTTTGTTCAAAAAAATTAAATCTTTTTTTCAGTTTTATACTGGTTTATAACTCTTCTTAACTCAGCAACACTCATTCTAAATTTAGACGAAGAACTGTTATATGAAAATTGTCTTATTGAATTTTTTCCTTTAGTTTTTTTTGAAAGTTTTGATACATCATCTAAATCTAAATTTGGGTAAATAAGAAAAGAGTCTTTAAATTCAAGAGATTTTTTACTTTCTTCCATGTTTATTAATTCTTCATGAATTTTTTCACCAGGTCTTATTCCCACAATATTGTATTTAAGTTTTGAATCAATTGCTTCAACTAAATCCTTTATTAAAAAATTTACAAGTTTTGGAATGAATATCTCACCGTTAAAATGACTAGATTCTTTTAAAATAATTTTTTCTACGACTTTGCTGGCGTCTTGAAGACTTAAATTAAAACGTGTCATAGCTTCATCAGTTAATGGTAATGACTCAATGCCTTGTTCATATAATTTTAAAAAGTAAGGTAGAACGCTTCCTCTGCTACCCATTACGTTTCCATATCGTACAACTGAGAAATTGATTTTTTTAAAACCTTTTAAATTATTTGCAGCTATAAATAATTTTTCTGAACATAGCTTTGTTGCTCCATAAAGATTTACTGGAGAAACAGCTTTATCAGTTGATAGAGCAACTACTTTTTGTACATTTGAGTCCAGAGCTGCTTCTATTATGTTTTGAGATCCATTTATATTTGTTTTTACACTTTCTGTTGGATTATATTCTCCAATTCCTACCTGTTTAAGTGCAGCTGCGTGGACTACTATATCTACTTCTCTAAATGCCATCTGCAGTCTCGATTTATCTCTAACATCCCCAATAAAATATCTCATGCAAGGATACTTATGAATAGGATATAATTTTTCCATGTTAAATTGCTTTAATTCATCTCTGCTGAAAATAACAATTTTTTTTATTTTTTTATATTTGGACAATAAGTGTCCTACAAAAGCTTGACCAAAAGATCCTGTGCCTCCTGTAATTAATATAGTTTTTCCATTCATAACCATGATTTCTAATATATTATAATTTAAATTTTGTAGAGAAGAAAATACTAAATGCGTTCATTATATAAGATAGATCATTACCTGATAGTTTTGCATGAATGGGTATTGAAACACTTGATGCATAATATGCCTCGGTATTCTTGAGTTTAATTTTTTTTTCATTATTTAAAAAAATATTAAACTTATAAATTGGCTTATAATGAATCTGTAATCTTATTTTTTTTTTCAGAAAAAAATTCATCATATTTTTTATATTAATTTTACGAGGAAGAATTAATACAAATAAGTTATATGACGGGTTTGTGTCTTTTTCTGGTACTAAAAATTTAATTTTTTTACTTAATTTTTCAAAGAAGGACTTATATTTAAAATATATTTTTTTCCTTTTTTGAATAAAAGAATTAATATTTTCTAATTGTGAAAGACCCAGTGCACAA
>JAOHEU010000020.1:10000-11709 GCA_028097645.1 Candidatus Pelagibacter sp.
CAGAGTGCCCAACTTAATGATGGCAACTAAAAGTGAGGGTTGCGCTCGTTGCGGGACTTAACCCAACATCTCACGACACGAGCTGACGACAGCCATGCAGCACCTGTGTTTCGTCCGGCCGAACCGAAAACTCTAATCTCTTAGAGTCGCGACGAACATGTCAAGTGTTGGTAAGGTTCTGCGCGTATCTTCGAATTAAACCACATGCTCCACTACTTGTGCGGGTCCCCGTCAATTCATTTGAGTTTTAACCTTGCGGTCGTACTCCCCAGGCGGTGTGTTTATCGGTTTCCCTGCGACACTGAAAATAAATTTCCAACGTCTAACACACATCGTTTACGGCATGGACTACGAGGGTATCTAATCCTCTTCGCTACCCATGCTTTCGTTCCTCAGTGTCAGTAATGATCCAGAAAGCTGCCTTCGCAATTGGTATTCTTTCTAATATCTACGAATTTCACCTCTACACTAGAAATTCTGCTTTCCTCTATCATACTCTAGCTGAAAAGTTTTAATGGCAGTTCCAGAGTTAAGCTCTGGGATTTCACCACTAACTTTTTCAACCACCTACGAACTCTTTAAGCCCAGTAATTCCGAACTACGCTAGGTCCCTTCGTATTACCGCGGCTGCTGGCACGAAGTTAGCCGGACCTTCTTATTCGGGTACAGTCATTTTCTTCCCCGACGAAAGAGCTTTACAACCCAAGGGCCTTCTTCACTCACGCGGCATCGCTGCATCAGAGTTTCCTCCATTGTGCAAGATTCCCCACTGCTGCCTCCCGTAGGAGTTTGGGCCGTGTCTCAGTCCCAATGTGGCTGATCATCCTCTCAAATCAGCTATTGATCACAGTCTTGGTAGGCCATTACCCCACCAACAAACTAATCAAGTGCAGGCTCATCCAATGGTGCATAAAGCTTTCTCCGTAAAGACTTATCCGGTATTAGCACAAGTTTCCTCGTGTTATTCCAGGCCAAAGGGCAGATACCTACATGTTACTCACCCGTCTGCCACTAAGTATTGCTACTTCGTTCGACTTGCATGTGTTAGGCGTGCCGCCAGCGTACGTTCTGAGCCATGATCAAACTCTCAAGTTTAAAAACGGCGCACACTAGCTTCTATATAAATTCTAAGAATAAAATTTATATAATGTTGAAGTGTGTACGACAAATTTTGGTAACCTTAACCGTCCACACTTCTCTTCTTAAATTTTTACTTTTTAAATAGCTAATTGGGTCTAAAAAGCCCAATAATCCTCACTAATCTATTGTGTTAACAATAATTTTCGTGAGAAAGTGTGACGCTTATAGGCTAAAATAAAAGGAAATCAAGCATTTAAGAATAAAAAAAACACTAAAAATTGATGATTTTATTGGGTTTTTTTTGATTTTTTGACATTGCTAATCTAATAATTCTCATCAAAACATTATTAAATGCAAAAAAAACTTCTAACCTTTTTTTTTAAAAACTTAAAATCAATAGGATTAATTTTTCTAATTATCCTTACAGTTATAATAGCAGGGTATTCTAATCAAAAAGAAAATTTAAGTAAAAATCAAAATAATGATTTTATCAATAATATTTATTTTAAAAAAACTCTTAATGAAATTGTTAACAATTTAGAACCTAGATATAAAAAATATAATCACAAAATTAAATCTGGAGAAACTTTTGATAAAATACTTAGCGAATACTCCATAGAAAGAGAAGA
>JAOHEU010000022.1 GCA_028097645.1 Candidatus Pelagibacter sp.
AAGAAAATAAAAATTTTTTAGATTTAGAAAAAACTCAACTTGAAACTGTCATAAAAGTAAGTGGAAAAGTTGTTAGCCGTTCTGATGAGACGATTAATAAAGAAATTGAAACTGGTGAAATTGAAGTAGTTATAAATGAATTTGAAATATTAGGGACTTGCAAAGAATTACCAATGCCAGTTTTTAGCGATCAAGAATATGCTGAAGAAATAAGATTAAAATATAGATTTTTAGATTTAAGAAGAAAAAAAATTCATGAAAATATAATTTTAAGATCAAAAGTGATTTCATATATCAGAAATGAAATGACTAAACTTGGTTTTTTAGAATTTCAAACACCAATTTTAACATCATCAAGTCCAGAAGGTGCAAGAGATTTTTTGGTTCCAAGCAGACTAAACCCTGGAAAATTTTATGCATTACCACAAGCACCTCAACAATTTAAACAATTAATAATGGTCTCTGGTTTTGATAAATATTTTCAAATTGCTCCTTGTTTTAGAGATGAAGATGCTAGAGCCGATAGAAGTCCAGGGGAATTTTATCAATTAGATTTAGAAATGTCATTTGTAGAACAAGAAGATGTTTTTAATGTTGTTGAAACTTTGATGGTTAATACTTTTAAGAAATTCTCAAATAAAAAACTATTGTACGATAAATTTCCAAAAATTTCATATGCTGATGCAATGTTAAATTATGGAAGTGACAAGCCTGATTTAAGAAACCCATTACTTGTAAATGATATTACGGAAATATTTACAAGAGAAGATGTATCGTTTGAGATATTTAAAAAACTTGTAAAATCTGGTTCAAAAGTCAGATGTATTTCAACTAAAAATACAAAAGATAAACCTAGAAGCTTTTTTGACAATATTGATAAATGGGCGAAAGAACAGGGTGCTTCTGGATTAGCATATTTTACTTTTGAAAAAGAAGATCAACTTTCAGCTAAAGGACCGATTGGAAAGTTTTTTTCTAAAGAAGCTTTAGAAAAAATTATGAAACAAACTAACTCAGAAGTAGGTGATAGTATTTTCATGGCATGTGGAAAGCAAAATGATCTAGAAAAAATTACCTCACTCGCTAGAGATAAAATAGCAAAAGATCTAGATTTAATTGACGATGATATTTTTGCATTTTGTTGGATTGTTGATTATCCAATGTTTGAAAAAGATGAAGTAACTGATAAAATTGAGTTTAGTCATAATCCATTTTCTATGCCACAAGGAAATTTAACTGAAGAAAATTTTGAAAAACCTTTAGATATATTGGCTTATCAATACGATATTGTCTGTAATGGTATTGAACTTTCTTCTGGTGCTATAAGAAACCATAAACCAGAACTCATGTATAAACTTTTTTCAATAGCAGGCTATGACAAGAAACTAGTAGATGAAAAATTTAGTGGTATGATTAATGCATTAAGTTATGGAGCCCCACCTCATGGAGGAATAGCCCCTGGTATTGATAGAATAGTAATGTTACTAGCGAATGAAAAAAATATTAGAGAAGTAACAATGTTCCCTATGAATCAAAATGCGCAAGACTTAATGATGAAAGCTCCATCTGAAGTGAGCGAGGACCAATTAAAAGAACTTGGTATTGCTATAAAAAGTAAGAAATAAAATTATTTTTTACCTTTTAAACTTATTTTAACGTCTGAAAGATCTACTAAATTTTTCTTATAATTATTTCTTACAAAACCTTTACTGGTTATATCTTTTACAATTTTTAACAATTGGTTTTGGTCTTCAGATTGATTTTCTTCATTTATAGCTGACTCGCTACCACCAATTGAGGGTGTATGAGCTAGATCTTCTCTATTTTGGTATGATATTGCTAATTCTCTAAAAATATAATCTAGTATTGAACTTGCACTTAGTATTCTGTCATTACCATGCACTTTTCCAGATGGTTCAAACTTTGTGCCAACAAATGCACTTATGAATTCATCAAGTGGCACACCATATTGAAGTCCTAATGAGACGGCTATCGCAAAATTATTCATTAGAGCTTTTACTAACTCTCCTTCTTTGCTTGTATCAATAAAAATTTCTCCTATTTTGCCATCCTCGTACTCACCAGTATGTAAGTAAACCTTATGATCTCCAATAGTAGCTTTTTGGATGTAACCTTTTCTTCTATCCGGCATTCCAAATCTTTTACCACCTCTTTCAGATGATTTGTTGAATTTTGCAATAATGTTTTCTTTGTTTTCTGTACTAGCTTGGTTCACTTCAGCTACGACTTCTACCTTTTTACCTTCAATGACTTTATTATTATTTGGATCAAGACTTTTTGTTTTACGATTATCAAGTTTTACGTCTAGTACCTCGAATTTTCCATCATCTCTTTTTTCAAGATTTTTTAACTCTGTTTCATTTATATCATCCAAGTAATGATTAACTTTAAACGTACATGTGTAGTAAGTCTCAACTAAATATTTTGCCATTTAACTCCAATTTAAATTTTAATTTGAATATTGAATCAATTAATTTATATACAAATTCATATTTTAGTCTAATTTAAATTATACAATTTTTAATTGAATAAATAAATAAATTTTATGTTGACACTTTTAAAAAAAATTTTCACTTGGTGGAATCGAGATACCTTTGGTACTAGATTAAAAACAATTTTTTTTGGAAAATTAGTTGGTAGTGATGAGCTTGGTAACAAATATTATGAAAGTAAAAATGGAAAGAGATGGATTATTTATGCGAATACTATTGATGCCTCTAAAATACCAGTGGAATGGTACTCTTGGATTCATTTTACACCTAATAAAATAGAAAAAACGCATGAACTTAAAAAATATGATTGGCAAAAACCTCATCAATCTAATTTAACTGGCACTAACAAAGCGTATTATCCAAACAAAGATAAAGATGGAATCAAAAAGAAATATTCTAGCTGGAAACAATAAATTTAATTTTTATTTTTTTATTTTAGTTTATTTTTTTTTAATAAATCACTCATTTGCAAAAGATAATACTGAAGGTGTTTTTACAGATTTGAAAATTTTAGATAAAATTAGTTCAAAAAATACCTTAGTAAAATTGAAAAATGGAGAGCTAATTACATTCAAAGATCTCTCTATAAAAAGTTTAAAGTGTAAAAATTCAGAATTTGATGATAATCCTGAAATTACTGCCTATATACAGGTTAAAGATCTAACTGACGAAAATAATAATGAGGTATTTGTATTTAATGGCTGGATGTTTTCATCAAGCCCATCAATTACTCCATTTGATCATCCAGTATATGATGTTTGGCTTATTAAATGCTATTAGACTATAGTATCTTTATCTAACCAACTTACGCTAAAATCAGAATTAATAAATTTTTTATGACTAAGTAGTTTTTTATGAAGAGGAATAGTTGTGGTAATTCCCTCTATTACAAATTCATCTAGAGACCTGTTCATTCTTTGAATTGCCTCAGTCCTATTTCTTCCATGACAGATTAGTTTGCAAACCATACTATCGTAATAAGGAGTAACTTTATATCCTTGAAAAATAGCTCCATCCACTCTTGTTCTAAAACCAGATGGTTGGTGACACATACCGATAGTTCCAGGAGACGGTTGAAAGTTTTTACTTGCATCCTCTGCGTTTATTCTACATTCAATTGCATGGCCTCTTGGGTTTATATCACTTTGTTTCAGTGCCGTTTCCCCAGAAAAAGCAATCCAAATTTGTTCCTTAATGATATCAATACCAGTTACCATTTCTGTTACAGGGTGTTCAACTTGTACCCTTGTATTCATTTCAAGAAAATAAAATTTTCCATCCTCATAAATAAACTCTACAGTTCCAGCACCCATATATCCAATTTTCGTAACCATCTTCACAGTTCTTTCAAATAAATCTTTTCTAATTTCATCATTAAGAACAGGGCTCGGTGTTTCCTCAATTAATTTTTGATGTCTTCTTTGGACAGAACAATCTCTTTCATGAAGGTGAACAACATTATTTTTACCTGCTAAAATTTGAACTTCTATATGTCTTGGATTTTGAAAAAACTTTTCAATGTAAACTTCATCATTACCAAAATATTTTTGTGCTTCTGATTTTGCAGTAGAAAATAAGGTTTCAAATTCTTCTTCTTTGTATACAATTTTCATGCCTTTTCCACCACCACCACCTGATGCTTTGATTAAGACAGGAAATCCAATTTTTTTACATAGTTCTTTAGCTTGAGCTATATCGGTCACACCTCCCTCAGATCCTTCAATTACCGGTAAACCGTTCTCTTTAGCAATTCTCTTTGCTTGAATTTTATCACCCATCATTTCTATATGTTTTGATGATGCGCCAATAAAACTAATTTTATTTTCTTCAAGAATTTTTGCAAAACTAGCGTTTTCAGATAAAAATCCATAGCCAGGATGTACAGCGTCAGCATTAGTAAGTTCTATTGCTGACATTAAATTGGGAATATTTAAATAACTGTTTGCAGGCTGGTGAGATCCTATACAGACACTTTCATCTGCCATTCTTACATGCATACTTTCTCTATCAACATCAGAATGAACAGCTACTGTTAGAATTCCCCATTCTTTACAGGCTCTAATAATTCTAACTGCAATTTCCCCACGGTTTGCAATTAAGATTTTTTTAAACATTTGTTTACTCTAGAATAATAATAGTTTGACCAAACTCGACAGGGTGACCATCTTCAACACAAATTTCTTTTACAACACCATCAGCAGTTGATGGTACATGATTCATTGTTTTCATTGCCTCAACAATCATAATGGTATCACCTTTTTTAATTTTTTTTCCTACCTCAACAAATTTTTTTGCCCCAGGTTCTGGCGCGTGGTAAGCTGTTCCAATAATTGGTGAAGTAATTTCGGTACCAGATTTAACATTAGGTTTTTCAGAAACATTTTCATTTCTAGCACTAATATTTGAAGATGTTGTAACTGGTTGATTGCTAATCGACACACTGTTTTTAGAAACTTTAATCTTGGTGTCTTTTTCAGTAATTTCTATCTCAGTGAGATTAAATTCTTCTAAATAGTCACTTAACTCTTTGATAATGCTTTTATCTATTTTCATTTTTTAAGATCTTTTCTATTGAAATTATGGCCAAAATATATCCTTCCACACCTAATCCAAAAATTCCTCCAGTTGCTATATCGCTTATTAGAGATTTATGCCTGAATTCTTCTCTTTTATATATATTTGATATATGTAATTCAATTATTGGTTTTTTGAACAGATCAAGAGCATCTCTGATTGCAACTGAGGTGTGAGTAAAACCAGCAGCATTAATTATCATTCCGTCATATTTTTTTCTAGCATCCTGAATTAAATTTACTAATTCTCCTTCAATATTTGATTGAGCAAATTCTAATTCAATACCAATTTTGTTGGACTCTTTTAAACAGTTTTCTTTTAATTGATCAAAAGTAGTGGAACCATATTGTGATTGTTCTCTTTCGCCTAATAGATTAAGATTTGGACCATTAATAATAATAATTTTATTATTCATTCAATTCTTATATACGATGAAAAAAATAAAAAAAATAAAAATTAAAGTGAATGGTAAATATAAGTCTGTACCTGAAAAATATAAGATTTCAGACTTAGTAAAAGATCTTAAGATTCCTCTTCAAAAAGTAGCAATTGAACTCAATCAAGAGATAATGGATAAAAAGAAAGTTAGTAAAATTACATTAAAAAAGGATGATAAAATGGAGATAGTTCATTTTATTGGGGGAGGTTAAATGAAAAATGACAATATAGTTATAGCAAAAAAAAAATTTAATTCTCGATTAATTGTAGGTACTGGTAAGTATAAAAATATGCTTGAGTGTGCAAAGGCTATTAAACTTTCTGGAGCAGAAATTGTAACCGTTGCTGTAAGAAGAGTAAATATAACTGATAAAAAAAAACCTCTTCTTATGGATTATATTGATCCAAAGAAAATCACTTATTTACCGAATACGGCAGGATGTTTTACTTCAGAAGAAGCTTTAAGAACGCTTCGACTGGCAAGGGAAATTGGTGGTTGGAAATTAGTAAAACTGGAAGTGTTAGGAGATAAACAAAATTTATTCCCTGACATGATTGAGACTTTAAAATCAACAGAGGTTTTGGCTAAAGAAGGGTTTAAAGTTATGGTTTATTGTAATGATGACCCCCTCATGGCAAAACGTTTAGAAAATTCAGGTGCAGACGCGATAATGCCTTTAGCAGCTCCTATTGGTTCTGGTTTAGGCATTCAAAATAAAACAAATATTCAAATTATCAGAAATCAAACTAAATTACCTCTAATCATTGATGCGGGTTTAGGTCAAGCATCAGATGCAACTATTGCAATGGAGTTAGGTTGTGATGGTGTTTTAGTTAACACTGCAATTGCTAAAGCAAAAAAACCATATGATATGGCTCTTGCCTTTAAGAATGCTGTAATTGCTGGGAGACAATCTTTTTTAGCAGGACGTATTAATAAATATTTATACGGAAATGCATCTTCACCAAAAACAGGAATTATTAAATAATTGATGTTTTTTTTACAAACTTCTTTTTAAAGTAAGGTTTCTTTTTAAAAGGTTTTTTGTGAAATTTTTTAGCCTCTTTCTTATCAGTAATTTTATCCTCTTTAATTTGTATTTCTAAATTTTTTAATTTTTCAAAATGCTCAATCAACTCAATTGTTTTTTTTGATTTATTTTGAATATTAATAATATACTCTGGAATAATAAGCGTAGGGTCACTTACAATATCTATTATCATTTTATTTTTCTTTTCAAAATAAGTTAAATCATCAACAAAATTTTCTTTTAAAAAATCTGAGATTTTTTCACAAACTCTCAGTTCAACAAATTTAGCTTTATTAATAACTGCATTTAACTCTACTGTTTTAAGTAATTTTTGAGCAAATGACTCATCTGTAAGTGTTACTTTCCATTTTATTGCGCTTTCTCTTAATCTTTGTCTAGACATTTCAAGAAGACCGAAATTACTTATTCTTCCAATTTGAATCCTAGCTCTGTCCGTTCTACATTTTTCTTTTAATTTTCTCTCCACCAATCTTCTATTTCCATAACTAAGCATATCAATAAAGTCGATTATAATTAGACCAGATAAATCTCTAATTTTTATTTGTCTTGCTATTTCTTCAGCTGCCTCAATATTTGTATCTAGTGCAGTGCTTTCAACATTTTTACCTTTAATAGAGCTACCAGAGTTTATATCAATTGATACAAGTGCTTCAGTAGGGTTTATCACTAAATATCCTCCTGATTTTAGTTTTATCTCAGAGTCAAATATTTGGTTTAATTTTTGTTCAATTTTTTCTTCAATAAATAATGGAACTTTTCCTCTATATTTTTTTACCTTCTTGACACTTGAAGGCATGATCATTTTCATAAATGTTTGTGCTTTTTTATAACCTTCGTTGCCTTCAACTATTATATTTTGAGTAGTATCATCAAACATATCTCTTAGAGTTCTTTTTATAATCTCACTCTCTTGGTGAATTAATGATGGAGCAATTGAATTAATAGCAGTATCCTTAATTTGACTCCATGTTTTGATAAGAGTCTCTAAATCATTTTTAATTTCATTTTTGGTTTTATTACTTCCAGCAGTTCTAACAATCAAACCCATCTCTTTTGGGATCTCAATTTCATTTAAAATATTTCTTATTTTTTTTCTATCAGCTGGATTAAATATTTTACGAGATATTCCACCCCCTTTTGGAGTATTTGGCATTAAAACAATATATTTTCCAGCAATCGAGATAAATGTACTAAGTGCTGCACCTTTTTGTCCTCGTTCATCTTTGATGACTTGTACCAAGATAACCTGATTTGGTTTTATAACTTCCTGTATTTTATATCTTTTAAATTTAAACTTAGTTTCTTTCTTTTTATCTTTTTCCTCAGTTAAATTTTCTTTATCTTCAGAATCATTTTCACTTTCCTCTATTGGCTCTTTTTCAATGTTAATTGGATCATCTATTTCAAGTTTTCCCTCAGCTATATTTTCCTCTTCTTTAGCTTCAACTTCTTTAGAAAGTTCTTCTCGAGCTTTTTCCTCCTCTTCTTTAATTTTATCTAAATCTGCTTTTGGTATTTGATAGTAATCAGACTGAATGTCATTAAAAGATAGAAAACCATGTCTTTCTCGCCCAAAATCAATAAATGCTGCTTGAAGAGATGGCTCTATTCTACTGACTTTACCAAGATATATATTATTTTTTATTAAATTATTCTTTAAACCTTCGTATTCGTAGTCTTCAATATTGTCATCTGATTTAAGAACAACTCTAGTTTCATTAGGATGCGATGCATCGATATATAAATTTTTTTCCATAATAGTTTGATTGATTGATTCATTTAATATTTTAAGTGTTTATAAAATTTTGTTTAATTCTAGTGCCTTATCTTTAACAAATTCCAAGATATAATGGAAATAAAATGAATAAAATTATCAAAAATACTCTATTTATATCGTTATCTTTTCTTTTATTGCTGGGTATTTTAATATTTGGAATTTTATGGTCTTATTCAAACAATATTCCTGATTATAAATTTCTTAAAAACTATAAGCCACCAGTATCAAGTAAAGTGTATTCAGGCGATGGAGAACTTGTTGCAGATTTTTCAAAAGAAAAAAGGATATTTATTCCATTTAATTCAATTCCAAAAAATGTAATTAACTCATTTTTATCAGCAGAAGATAAAAACTTCTTTTCTCATCCGGGCGTTGATGCAAAAGGAGTTTTAAGAGCTGTGATAAACAATATTTCAAACATAATTTCATCTAAAAGACTTGAGGGTGCTTCAACAATTACTCAACAAGTAGCTAAGAATTTTTTATTAACTAACGAGGTAAGTATAAATAGAAAAATAAAAGAAGCTATTTTAGCATTTAGAATAGAGAGAGCTTTATCTAAACAGAGAATTTTAGAACTATATTTAAATCAAATTTATCTTGGAAGTGGAGCATATGGTGTAGCATCAGCAAGCTTAGAATATTTTGATAAGTCTATACAAGAATTGGATTATGGGGAGGCCGCTCTATTAGCAGCTTTGCCAAAAGCACCAAGTAGGTACAATCCTTATCGAAATATTGAGTTAGCTAAATTTAGAAGAGATTTAGTTTTAAAAAATTTATTTGAAAATAAGTATATAGATCTAGAAGAATACAATTATCTCAAAGAAAAAAAAATTTTACTGAATAAGACAAAAAAAGTTTTTTTAGAAGACTCTCAATATTATATTGAAGATGTTAGAAAAAATGTAATTGAAACTCTAACTTATGACAAAGTTTATAATCAAGGGTTTAATATCAATACACCAATTAATTTAGAATTTCAAAAAATTGCAACCGAAACACTTAGGAATGGATTATTGTCTTATGATAAGAGAAAAGGATGGAGAGGAGCACTTGCTAACAAAAAATACTCAGACAATTGGAATAAAGATTTAAATAAATTTTATTTAGAAGACTCAATTAGTTGGAAGTTATCAATTGTTAAAAAAATAAATAAATTTTCAGCAAATATTGAAACTGAAGATAAATTAGATGGGAAGATAGAGTTTAAAGATATTTCTTGGACAAAAAAAGAATTTAATCAATTATTGAAGGTTGGCGACATAATTTATGTAAAAAAAATTAATGATAAAAATTATAGTTTAAAACAATTGCCAAAAGTTAATGGGGGAATTGTTGTTATGGATCCTTATACAGGTCGTGTATTAGCTTTAAGTGGTGGTTTTAGTTTCAAAAAAAGTGAGTTTAATAGAGCAACACAAGCATTAAGACAACCTGGTTCTGCTTTTAAACCATTTGTTTATGCTTTAGCTCTTGAAAATAATTATACCCCAACATCTCTAATTTTAGATGCTCCGATTGTTTTGGATCAAGGAGAAGATCTTAAGATGTGGAAACCTGAGAATTATGGAAAAAAATTTTATGGACCTTCTACTTTGAGAGTTGGACTAGAAAAATCAAGAAATTTAATGACAGTCAGAATTGCTCAAGACTTAGGTTTAAAAAAAATTATAAATTTTTCAAAAAACCTAGGCATATACGATAACCCAGAAGAGCTTTTATCAATTTCACTAGGATCAGCCGAAACAACATTGTTAAAATTAACGTCAGCTTATTCTGTGTTTGTCAATGGGGGAAAATTAGTTGATCCAATTTTAATTGATAGAATTCAAGACAGTGAAGGAAAAACTGTTTTTAATAATGATAAAAGAAAATGCATTAATTGTGATAAAATTTCATATCTAGGTAAAGATTATCCAATCATAAAAGATGATTATAAAAAAATATTTTCTCCAGAAACATCATATCAAATGACCTCTATACTTGAAGGAGTTGTTCAAAGAGGCACTGCTAAAAAACTAAAAGATCTTAAACTAAATATTGCAGGAAAAACAGGGACGACTAACAAAAATACAGATACTTGGTTTGTTGGATATACATCAAATCTGTTAATTGGAGTGTACGTTGGTTTTGATAATCCTTCACCATTAGGTAGGTACGAAACTGGCTCAAAAACAGCTTTGCCTATTTTTAAAGATTTTGTTGAAAAAATAGTTAATAAATCAGAGGCAAGACCTTTCAAGGCAGCAAAGGGAACAGT
>JAOHEU010000021.1 GCA_028097645.1 Candidatus Pelagibacter sp.
TTTGCTATTAAAAAGCTTAAAAAGTTTTTTAGAAATTTTTGACTGTTTGATATAATTATCAAAATTTTTTGAACCTTTATTGATACGACTTCTGCCACCCATGATCATATCATCAAAAGATTTAGAGTTACTAATTTCTTCGATTAATATTTTACAGATATTTTTTGGAATAATATTGCTACCGACTAGAACTGGAAAATTTCCTTTTACCTTTCTTAATTTTTCAATTCGTAGCATTTAGCTATACATTCCCTCCTTAACTTTTATCATCTTGTACATAAGATCGTTTAAAGGAGTTTTTATCCCATGTTTTTTTCCAAGATTAGAAACAACACCACTTATGAAATCAATTTCGGTTTTTCTTTTGTACTGAACGTCAAAAGCCATAGATGATTTATTTGTTTGGTTTGAGTCTACGATTTTATTAAACATAAAAAGGCACTCATCCTCTGAAACCTCTACACCATCAGCTAACGCTACTTGTCTTGTTTCTAAAATTATTTCTTTACCTAGCGATCTGGATACGTCATTTGCACTATTATTTATGTATAGATCTGTATGATGTAGATCAAAAATAGCTGATAGGGGTCCAATAGCTGTTAATGCAAATAGTTTCATCCATTTTCTTTTTTTTACATCATCAGCAGCAATTGTTTCGAGATTATAAGCTGTAAAAGTGTCAGCGATATCTTTTACTCTTTCACTCATCCCACCTTCATATTCTCCAATCCAAGAAGGTAGAGCAGCATGGTTCATTATATGACCAGGTCCCAATATATTTGAGGCTTGAGTTGTTGTTCCCCCTAGAACTTTTTTAACTCCAACAATTTTTTGCATAATTGCTTCATGACCAAACCCATTTTGAAATGACATAAAAACAGTTTTTTCACCAATGATATTTTTAATACTATTTAAAGCTGGCTCCAAAACAGTTGCCTTGCACATCACTATTACAGCATCAACAATACCAACTGTCGATGGATCAGTTGTTGCTTTAACTTTAATAAACCTGTCACCACCATGACCATCCATCTTAAGACCATTTTTATTTATAGCTTCAACATGCTCTTTCCAAACATCAATTAGGTTAACGTTTAATCCTTTTTCAGCTAATAAACCACCAAACAAACAGCCCATTGCACCAGCACCTAAAACTGCAACTTTTAAATCTTTATTTATCATTGAACCTTTTTAAATTAATTTATGTATAGATATTATATATATTATCTATAGACATTATGCAAAATAAAATATAGCTTAATTAATGATGCAATTAAAAATAGAAAAATCAAAATTTAAAGAATATTCATTGGATAAAATTTCCGAAGCTCTACAAAGCGGATTATCAAACAATTATAAAGAAGTTGAAGTATCAATCGTCGATTGTCCAAATTTAAGGGATTGGGGGTGTCCATCTGAAGGAATTAGCGGTAATCAAAAAATTATAGATGTTGGTGGCGAACCCTACATGCATGATCCTAATTTAATTGGCGCTGAATTTGATTATGAAGAAATTTCTAAAATGATTGGTTCTGAAAAGTCCTACGCTTTAGGAGCTGGTTCAGGAGCTATGTCATGTTTAGATGGACACTGTGGAGAACTAGTAATTAATGAAAATTTAATCACCGATGAGTCAAAATCAATAATAGCTCGAGTTGGAAAAAATAAAGAATGTATTGCAGAAAAATATACGGCTAGAAAACATGGTGGCTTAGGCAATGTTTTTTATACTGATGGAGTAAAAGGAAACGTTATCAAAATAAAAATAAAAGGACGGTCTGGAGAACAGGGATCTCTTACTCAAGCAATGAGAAAATCTTTATCTGATAATTTACAAATTAAAAACAATGAGCACATTGCTTTGGCAGGAGTTTTTAGAATTTTAAATGGAAAGATAAGATCACATGTGCAGCCTGATTATAAAGATATCAAACATGAATATTATGATCCCAAACAAATGAAATGTGTAAAAGATTTTTTACAATTTTATGAACCCGTTGGACCTGAGTTGCAAGGTTATTGTGTGCTTTGGACAGGTGACCCCACAGGAGGAAATCTTAACTTAAGAGAGTCTGGTGAACACACTCATTTTCACTCATATACTAAAGAAAATGTAGCTGGTCATTATCATTTTGATGTAACTCCTGAAGAGATAGAATATGAGGGATATTTTAATACCGCAGGGGAAGTGCATAGAGTTAATAACATATATAAAGAATTAACGAATAAAAAATAATTTTAATTTAACTTTCTTTGAGATAACATTTTAGAATGAAGAAACAGTTTAAGTATCCAAAGCATTTTGAAGAACAGAAAAAAATTCCAAAGATTACCCAAAAAAGAATTAAATTAGCGGAAGTCTCGCTAGGTGACTTTGAGGGAAGATTAGAAAATGAATTACTTAATTGGTTTTCACTAACTCCTCAACATTGGATAATGCTTCATATGGTAATGCTTGCTTATTATAAAAATAAATCAATTACTAAAAACCAATTATTAAAAGTAATTGAAAAATCTTACTTAACTTCAAATGTTTATATAGATACAGCAATTAGAAAGGGATACTTCAGAATAATCAGAAATGAAAAAGATAAAAGATCAATCTTTATTTTACCATCAGTTATTACAATAAAAACTTTTGAAGGTTTTATAGATAGAAGAGACATTTTGTATAAGGGAATTTAATGAAAAATATTTATACATGGTCGGCACAACCAGCTAAGAGAACTCTAACTGTAGCTGATCTAAAATCAGCAAAAGGTAAGAAAAAATTTACTCAAGTAACAGCAAACACAATTGATGAGGCCAGTGCAGCAGAAAAAGCTGGTTTCGATATGATGATTTGCCAAGCAAAAAATGTAATAAAAGTAAGAGAGGGATCGAAACATTTATTTTTGACTGCATCTTTAATTCTTAATGAATATGTAACTAAAGAGGATGTTTTAAGAGGTGCATTCAAGTCATTAGAAAATGGTGCTGACGCTGTAATGACTCCTAGAAGTATGGAGGTTGTTGAGATGTTAACTAAAGAGGATATTCCAGTTATGGGTCATTTAGGTTTAGTTCCAAGAAAATCCACATCGCTTGGCGGAATGCGAGCTATAGGAAAAACTACTAATGAAGCAATTCAGCTATATAATCAATTTAAGAGATTAGAAGATGCAGGAGCTTTTGCTGCTGAATGTGAAGTCATACCTGAAAATGTAATGGGCGAAATTTCCAAAAGAACAAATATTGTAACAGTGTCCTTAGGAGCGGGGAAAAATGCTGATGTGATGTATTTGTTTATGGAAGATATATGTGGAGATACAGAAAATTTACCAAGACACTCAAAAGCTTATGGCAATTTATTAAAGCTAAGAAATGAGATTAAAATTGAGAGAGTGAGAGCCCTCAAAGCTTTTAGAAAAGATTCTATGAGTGGAAAATTTCCAGGAAAAAAACAATCCTCTAATTTAGATAAAATTCAATTTGAGGAATTTTTAAATAAGTTGGATTAATAAGCTTTAGATTCTTCTTTTTTAGAAAAACCTTTCATTTTATCAACTACAGCTTTAGATCCTGCACTTAATGCTCTTTGATCAGCACCAATGGTCACAAAATTAAAACCTTTATCAATCATTTTTTGAGCATACTCAGGCGTACCATTATGTATTCCTGCAAATATGTTATTTTTTTTTGCATGTTCTAAAATTCTTAAAATTTCTGAATAAGCTTTAGTGCTTTCAGGTCTATCAAAACCTGGCTCTTCACCAATTGCTAAACTTAAGTCCGCAGGTCCAATATAAATACCATCAACACCCGGAGTTGACATTATTTCATCAAGTTTATCTAATGACTCTTTTGTCTCTATCATTGCTAATTTAAGCATTTCATCATTTGCGTGTTTTGCATAATCTGAACCACCATAAATTAAACCTCTAACTGGACCAAAACTTCTGTAACCATGAGGAGGATACATACATGCTTGAACAAATCTTTCTGCCTCTTCTTTATTGCTAACCATCGGACAAATAATGCCGTAACAGCCAGCATCAAGAATTTTCATTATTTGACCAGGCTCATTCCAGTTTACTCTTGCAAGTGGAGTGACATCAGTTGTTGATATAGTTTGTAGCATTGGTAAAGCATTGGTGTAGTCAACCAAACCATGTTGCATATCAATTGTAAGAGAATCCCATCCTTGATGAGCCATTACTTCAGCAGAAACTGTGCTTGGTATTTGAAGCCATCCATTGATAACAGGTTTTCCTGCTTTCATCATTTCTTTAACTTTATTTTTTCTCATTATTATATTTTTAAACCCATATGAGTATATTTCACATTTAGATAATCTTTAATTGCACCTGAACCACCTTCACGTCCATAACCAGTTTGTTTTATTCCACCAAATGGTGCCTCAGCAAGTGCAACTACGCCTGTATTAACTGCAACACATCCAGACTCTAATTTTTCTGATCCAATATGAGCTTTATCCATAGAATTTGTGTACAGATAACTACACAAACCAAGGTCGTTATCATTTGCTCTTTCGATAACCTCATCAAAAGTTTTAAATGTAAGAATGGGTACCAATGGACCAAAAGGTTCTTCTTTCATAATAGTGAAATTATCTTTCACATCATCAAATATAGTTGGTTCGTAATAATATCCTTTATTGAAACCAGAAGGTCTTTTTCCACCCATTAAAACTTTCGCACCTTCTTTTTTTGTAGTTTCAACTAGTTTTTCTATTTCTTCTAATCTCTTTGCAGTACTTAAAGGTCCTAGTTCAACACCTTCATCCATACCATTTCCTATCTTTAATTTTTTTGCTCTTTCCATAAAAGCACTTACAAACTCTTCTTTTCTATTTTCTTGAATATAAAATCTATTAGGAGAGATACAAACTTGCCCATTATTTCTGAATTTGCCAGTTATTGCTATGTCAGCAACTTTATTCATATCTACATCTTCACAAACAATAAAAGGAGAGTGTCCACTTAGTTCCATAGTAACTCTTTGAACCTTATCAGCTGCCTTTTTTAAAATTATTTTACCAACTCTTGTAGAACCGGTGATTGATACTTTTTTAATAATATCAGACTCCATTAATTCATTAGAAATTTCAGCAGGATCACCTGATAAAAGACTTACCACTCCATCTGGCACACCAGCTTCTTTACAAATATTAACTAATTCCATCACTGCACCAGGAGTAATTGTATCTGGTTTACAAATAACTGAACAACCCGCAGCTAAAGCAGTAGAAATTTTTCTTGACGCCAATACTATTGGAAAATTCCATGGAACTAAGGCAGCAACAACACCTACCGGTTGATAGTAAACATGAACTCTAGTATCTTGAAATCTACTTTGTTGTGTTTGACCATAAATTCTTTTTGTTTCTTCAGCGTTCCACTCAAAAATATCAGCTCCACCACCAACTTCTCCAACTGCTTCAGTAAGAGGTTTTCCAACTTCAAGAGTTAACCATTTTGCTAATACTTCTTTTTTCTCTCTCATTAAGTCAGCAATTTTTCTAAGAACATAAGATCTTTGCCAAGGTGCTGTGTTTTTCCAAATCTCTAAACCTTTTTTA
Source organism: Candidatus Pelagibacter sp. (assembly GCA_028097645.1). The sequence goes on from JAOHEU010000021.1 coordinate 5,582, forward strand.
GCAGACTTTAATGCTTTTTGTACTTCTATAGAGGATGCTTTTGATGCTTTTCCAATTACTTCTTCAGTTGCAGGATTGATTACATCGTAAGTTTCTTTTTTTTCAGCCTGTTGCCATTTACCATCAATGAATTGTCCAAATTTTTCGTACATAAGTTTTATTTTTAAGTTTACTTAATTAGGTTTTTTAATTTATAAATATATTTATATATAAACACTATACATATTAAAAGATAAACATATTTATGAAAAAAATTACTCTCACTTGTGCTCATGCAATTGTAAAATATTTAATTGCTCAAAAAATATTAATTAATGGCAAAAAAGAACCTTTGTTTCCAGGTGTGTTTGGAATTTTTGGACATGGGAATGTAGCGTGTTTAGGGCAAGCTCTTGAAGAAAATCAAAAAGAGCTTCCGACTTATAGAGGACATCATGAACAGAACATGGCTCTTACAGGAATAGGGTATGCTAGAGCAAAGAGAAGACAGCAAATTTTTGTAGCAACATCATCTGTTGGACCTGGTGCAACCAATATGGTTACTGCTGCTGCAGTAGCGATGAGTAACAGGTTACCAATTTTATTTTTACCAGGTGATACATACGCAAATAGAATGCCTGATCCTGTGCTTCAACAAGTAGAACATTTTAATAATCCGGGGATAACTGCTAATGATGCTTTTAAACCTGTAACTAGATATTTTGATCGTATCACTAGACCTGAGCAAATTATTCAATCATTTCCAGCAGCAATTCAAACAATGTTAGATCCTGCAGACTGTGGGCCTGCTTGCATAGCTTTAAGTCAAGATATTCAAGGACAAACATTTGATTATCCAGAAGAATTTTTCAAAGAAAAGGTTCATGCAATTAGAAGACCAAGACCTGATGAATTTCAAATTAAAGAGGCTGCAGAAAAAATTAAATCTTCAAAAAATCCAATAATTATATCTGGTGGAGGAGTTTTTTACTCTGATGCTATGGAAGAATTAAGTAACTTTGCGGTTAAACATAATATACCAGTTACTCAAACTGTGATGGGATATTCTACAATGAAAAGAGACCATTCACATTATGCTGGTCAAATAGGTGGGTTAGGTGGAAAAAACACTAATTCATTAGCTAAACAAACAGATCTAGCTATTGCAGTTGGTACTAAACTTGCAGACTTCACTACTGGGTCTTGGGCAAACTTTGAAAATGAAAATTTTCAACTTGTTTCAATTAATGTATCAAGATTTGATGCTAATAAGCATCTGGCTCAAGCGGTAGTGGGTGATGCAAAAGTTTCATTAGATGAACTTTCACAAGCATTAGGTGATTGGAAAGCTGGTGAGGAATGGAATAAAAAATCTCAAGCAGAGTTAAAAGCATGGAATGAGCATGTAGATAAAGAGAGTGCTCCTTCAAATCAAGAGGTACCAAGTTATGTTCAAGTAGTTGGTGCCGTTTATAAAAATTCTGATCCATCAGATATCGCAGTTACTGCAGCAGGAGGTTTGGTTGGTGAGGTTATTCAGGTTTGGAGACCGCGAGAATTAAATACTCATGAAACTGAATGGGGATTTAGTTGTATGAGTTATGAAATATCAGGAGCTTTAGGAATAAAAATGGCAAACCCTGATAAAGAAGTGATTTCTTTTGTTGGAGATGGATCTTATCTTTTAAATAATACAGATATTTATTCTTCAGTAATCACTAATAATAAGCTTATTATAATTGTTTGTGATAATGGTGGATTTGCTGTGATTAATAGACTGCAATTATTCAAAGGTGGAAATGAATATAACAATTTATTAAAGAGTTCTAATACCCCAGGTCTAGTAAATGTAGATTTTGCAAAACACGCAGAAAGTATGGGAGCAAAATCAGAGCATGTTAATTCAATATCAGATCTTGAAGAAGCATTTAAGAGAGCAAAAAAATCAGATGTTACTTATGTAATTTCTATTAAAACTCATGCCTATCAATGGTTAGAGGGTTCTGCGTTTTGGGACAGCCCCACATTAGAAATTCCAACCACTAAAGAAAATAAAGAAGCTTTAAAACTATATAAAGAAGGAAAAAACAAACAAAGACAAGGCGTTTAATTCTTTATGAATAAAATTTTTAAAGTAGGCCTAATTGGTTGTGGCCATATTTCTGAAACATATTTTAGAGCAGAAAAATATTTTAATAATATTAAAATTGTTAAATGCGCAGATATAAATCTTAAAAATGCACTCAAATGTGCAAAAACATATAAGATAAAAGCGGTAACAGTTAATGAACTTTTGAAAGATAAAGAAGTTGAGATTATTCTTAACTTAACTATTCCAAAAGCTCACTATAAAGTTGCAAAACAGGCATTAGTTAATGGCAAACATGTTTATTCTGAAAAACCACTGGCAATTAATTTTAAGGATGGATACGATCTCCTTAGAATAGCTAAAAAGAAAAAACTTTACATTGGAAACGCCCCCGATACTTTTTTAGGTGGTGGTATTCAAAAATCAAAAGAACTAGTTGATAAAAAAATTATAGGTAAAATTAACTTAGGTAATGCAATTTTTGCTTTTCCCGGAGTTCAATCTTATCACCCAAATCCTGAACCTTGGTTTGCTAAGAAAGAAGGTGGTCCAGTCATTGATATGGGTCCATATTATTTGACAGCCTTAGTTAATTTATTAGGGCCAGCAAAAAAAGTTACAGGCAGTATTGTAAATGGAGTAAAGAGAAGAACTATTGGAATAGGTCCAAGAAAAAACAAAACCTTTAAAGTTGAATGTCCCACAACATATTTATCAACTATTACGTTTGAAAATGGAACAATTATCAGACTGACCTTATCTTTTGATGTTATAGCTCACCAAAGAAACCACATAGAATTATATGGTGATAAAGGATCGATGATAGTCCCAGACCCAAATATGTTTGGTGGCTCAGTTTATGTTTGTAAAGATTTAGGTAGCCCCTGGAAAGAATATAAAACAAATAAAATGCCGTTAGGTAAAATTAACATTAGATCACAAAGTTCAAGAGCCAACGAGTCACCAACTAATGCAAACTATCGTGGAGCTGGATTAGCTGAGATGGCCTACTCAATTGAAAATAAAAAAATGAATAAATGTAATGGAGAGTTATCTTTACATGTATTAGATATAATTCAATCAACCATGAAAGCTTGTACCTTTGGTGTTTCTCAATCAATAAAAACAAGCTGTCAAAAACCTAAACAGTTTTCATTGAAGGAAATTAAAAAAATTTTAAAGTAGATTTTTATTATTCAATAATATTGAAATCAGACTTATATTTGTCAGTTATCGTTAAACCGAGACCCGGTTTATTATCATCTAAATCAATAAATCCATTTTCAGGAGCAGGATCACCCTCAAAAATATAATAGAAAAGTTCATTTCCAATTTCAACGTCATGAACAGGAAAAAATTCAGAAATAGGACAATTGAAGTTAGACATTGTTAAATGATAATTATGCATTTGACCTGCATGAGGAATTACAGGAACTTGATGAGCTTCTGCAATGGCATTTATTTTTTGAGCAGCAGTAAAGCCACCAACTCTATTGTTGTCATATTGAATATAACTTACCGCTTTTAAATCTAATAATTGTTTGAAACCAAACATGTTGAATTCATGTTCTCCTCCAGAAATTGGAATCATATTCATATTATTTAATTCTGCATATCCATGAATATCATCTGCTATAACAGGTTCTTCTAACCATCTTGGATTAAATTTCATAAGTTTTGGAATCATTCTTTTGGCATAATCTAAATTCCAACCCATATAACATTCCATCATTAAATCTGTATCTTCACCTATTACTTCCCTCACAGCCTCTGCAAGTTCAATATTTTTTTTCATTCCTTCAGGACCATCTTTTGGGCCCCAACCAAATCTCATTTTAAACATTTTGAAACCTTGCTTAACATAACTCTCAGCTTCTTTTTGAAGATCTTTAATTGGTTGGCTATAAAGTTTGGATGCATAAACAGGAATTTTTTCTTTTGTTCTTCCCCCTAAAAGTTTGAATATTGGTTTGTTAGTGATTTTACCCATTATATCCCACAGCGCGATATCAATAGCTGATATTGCAACCATACCAATTCCTCTTCGACCCCAGGCATGGGTTCTTCTATACATTTTCTCCCAAATGTAAGCATAATCAAAAGGATCTTCTCCAATCACTAAGGGTTTTAAATATGTATCAATTGTTTTTTTAGCTACTTGCGGTGCTAAGGCTGCATTACCTATTCCAATGGTTCCATCATCGGTTTCAATTTCACAAATTAACCATTCATGAAATCTAAATGAACCCATTGCATCAGATTTTTCAAATAAAAGATCCGAAGCATTTGTACAAAAATTATTCTGTGGAGGTACAGTTTTCCCATTCCACTGGTAAACTTTAGTTCTTATTTCTTTAATTTTTGTCATTGTTTATTTTTATTTTCAGCCATTGTTAATGCAATTTTGAAAGAATTCAAAGTAGGTTCTAAGTTTGCTTGATTTTTACCAGCAATATCAAAAGCAGTTCCATGAGCTGGTGTTGTGATAGGAACAGGCAAGCCTCCTTGAACTGTAACACCTCTATCAAACCCAAAAGCTTTCAAACCAGATTGAAGAGCGTCATGATACATCCCAACTATACAGTCATGGTTTTTATTTTTATAAGCAGTAATAAATGAAGTGTCACAAGGTAAAGGGCCATCAGCATTAATCCCTAATTTTTTTGCCTCCTCAATTGCTGGAATAATTTCATCTTTTTCTTCAGTTCCAAATTCTGCATGAGGATTAAGAGCCTGAACAGCAACTCTTGGACTTTCAATACCATTTAATTTCATTGCTTCATTAATCAGTTTAATTGGTTTGATAATTTTTTCTTTTTTAACATGATCTGGGACTTCTTTGATTGGAATATGAGATGTAACTCTTGCTGTCCAAAAATTATCAATAACATTAAATTCACAGAAAAAATTTTTTACATCTAATTTTTCTGCCATTAAATGCAATTCATCTGAAAATTTATTTCCTCCAAGTTTTAAACTAGTTTTATTGAACGGACCGAAATTTATTGCATGAATTTTATCTTCTTTAGCAAGTTCTAAGGCTAAATTTAATGCTGATAAAACACTTTC
>JAOHEU010000023.1 GCA_028097645.1 Candidatus Pelagibacter sp.
GAGCGTATTCGGCTATGTCACACATTCTATTTGAAAATCCCCACTCATTGTCATACCAGGCTGAAATTTTTCCCATATTTTTACCTACTACGCTAGTAAGTGAAGCATCTACAATTGCTGATGATGAATTATGATTAAAGTCAATAGATACTAGTTTTTCTGATGTTATATCTAATATTTTTTTAGACTGATTTTTTGAAACTTCTTTGAAGGCTTCATTAATTTTTTCTTTGGTTATCTCTTTTTTTGTACAAAAAACTAATTCAATCAGGGACACATTTGGAGTTGGAACTCGCATCGCAACACCTTCCAATTTACCTTTTAAGGGTGGAATTATTTCTCCTATAGCTTTTGAAGCTCCTGTAGATGTTGGTACAATTGATTGGCTAGCAGATCTTGCTCTTCTAGGGTCTTTATGAGAATTATCTAAAATTCTTTGATCACTAGTAAAAGCATGAATTGTCGTCATAAAACCTTTTTCAATTTCAAAATTTTTATGAAGTACATTTGCAACTGGCGCCAAACAATTTGTGGTACAAGATGCTGCAGAAATTATTTGATCATTTTTTGTAAGCTTTTCTTCATTTACACCAAAAACAATAGTTTTGTCTGCATTTTTACATGGAGCAGAAACTATAACTTTTTTTGCTCCATTATTGATATGAGCCAATAATTTTTCTTTTGAATTAAATTTTCCAGTACATTCAAAAACGTAATCAACACCAAATTTTTTCCAATCGATATCTTCAATTTTAGACTCTTGAGAAAAAGTAATTTTATTTTTATTTATAATTAAATGATTTTCATCATAATCAAGATCTGCATTAAATTTTCCATGAACAGAGTCATATTTAATTAGAGTGCAACTCGCTTCAGAATTAGATCTATTATTGATATGTTTTATTTGGATATTTTTATTTTGGCTCTCAATAATCGCTCTAATTACCATTCTACCAATTCTTCCCATTCCATTGATGCCAACGTTTATAGTCATATTTTTTTTCTAAAAAGTCTTTTTGATTTATTGGCAATATTTGCCGAGGTTAAACCAAAGTGTTTATAAATTTCTTTGTAAGGTGCACTTTTTCCAAATGTATCAATTCCAAAAGATAAGCCATCTTTACCTATATATTTTTTCCAACAATCTGTTGAGGCCGCTTCTATTGAAATTTTTATTTTTGTCTCATCAATTATTTTATGTTTATATGAGTTTGATTGAACATCAAAAAGATCTTGACAAGGCATCGATATTACTTTTGAATATATCTTATCTTTGGCTAATTTATGACTTGTTTCTATTGCTAAATTAACCTCAGAACCGCTTGCAAGTATTGTTAAATGAATTTTTTTATTTGTTCGCAAGACCTCATATGCACCTAGAGAACATTTATTAGTGTTAGAAATTTTTTTTCTTATTGGCTCTAGATTTTGTCTGGTTAAAGATAAGATACTGGGTGTTTTTGAACTTTTTAATGCATGTTCCCAACATTCAATAGTTTCCATTCTATCTGCAGGTCTAAAAACATTTAGGTTTGGGATAGATCGCAATCCTGATAATTGTTCTATAGGTTGATGAGTTGGACCATCTTCTCCAAGACCGATTGAGTCGTGTGTCATGACATAAATAACTCTTTGTTGCATTAATGCAGACAATCTTATGGAAGGTTTACAATAGTCTGAAAATATCAAAAAAGTTCCTCCATAAGGAATAAAATTACTATGAAGAGCAAGCCCATTCATTATTCCACTCATTGCATGCTCTCTCACACCATAGTGAATGTAATTACCATTAAATTGACCAGGCTTAACTATTTTATGATGTTTAGTTTTAGTATTATTTGATCCTGCCAAATCTGCAGAGCCTCCAATTAAATTATTAGCAACACTAGTTAATGCATTTAAAGTAAGCTCTGAGGATTTTCTTGTAGCTAAACTTTTTAACTCTTTAATTGTATTTTGTTTTTCAGTTTGTAAAATTTTTGTAGTGTTATTTTTTAGTAAATTATTTATTTTTACTTTCTTCTTTTTGTAAATCTTGCTCCAGGCACTCTCAAGTTTTTCACCTCTTTTACCAATTTTTTTCCACTCATTTAAAATTTTAGATGGAATTTCAAAAGGTTTATAATCCCAATTAAGGGTATTTCTTACAAGTTTAATTTCTTCTAAACCTAAAGGGCTTCCATGAGATGATGATTTACCAGATTTATTTGGTGACCCATAACCAATTTTAGTTTTACAAGAAATAACAGTTGGTTTTTTTGCGTTTTGAACTTTTTTTAAAGCTCTAAAAATTTCTTTTTCATTGTGGCCATCGATAAGAACATATTCCCATCCATAACTTTCAAATCTTTTTTTATAATTATCTGAAACCGCTAAACTAGTAGGTCCATCAATTGATATTGAATTATTATCAAAAAGCATTACTAAATTTTTGATCTTTAAATGTCCTGCTAAACTCATTGCTTCATGACTTATTCCTTCCATTAAGCAACCATCTCCTGCGAGAACATAGGTTTTGTGATTTATTATTTCTTTACCTAATTTTTTTTTTAAAATTTCTTGAGCAATTGAAAAGCCAACTGCATTTGCAATTCCTTGACCAAGAGGACCAGTCGTTGTTTCAATTCCAGTATTAGGATGATACTCTGGATGACCTGCACAAATTGAATTAAGTTGTCTAAACTTTTTTATACTATTGAGAGAAATACTTTTATAACCAGTTAAATACAATAGAGAGTAAAGCAACATTGAGCCATGACCTGCTGACAAAACAAATCTATCTCTATTTAACCAATTTGGATTTTTTGGATTAAATCTTAAAAAATTTTTAAACAGAACAGTTGCAACATCTGCCATACCCATTGGCATACCAGGGTGACCAGAATTTGCCTTTTGCACAGCATCAATTGAAAGAAATCTGATGCAATTTGCTAAATCATTGTGTAGTTTGCTCAAAATTATCCTGACTAGACTAAGAAGAATCTATTTAATAATATAAATATATATATATGAATTCTATAATCGAAAAAGAAAAAAAATTCAACAAATTTGTAAAAAAAATAATATCAAATTTATAGTTAATGATGACCCAATACTCTCAAAAACACTTAATGCAGATGGTTGTCATTTAGGTCAAAAAGATATGGATATAAAAAATGCTAGAAAAATAATTGGAAAAAAAATTATTGGAGTTACCTGCCATAATTCTATCAAATTAGCAAAAGCTGCTATCAAAGAAAATGCTGATTATATTGCCTTTGGCGCTTTCTTTTCCACTAAAACCAAAAAAGTAATATTCAAGGCTGATATTAAAATTTTAAATAAAATTAAAAAGTTAACCAAAACCCCAATAGTTGCAATTGGTGGAATAAATTTTGATAATTATAAAAAACTGCTATTGAACAATGCTAATTTATTAGCTATTTCAAGCTACGTTTGGAATAATAAAAAATATAAACCCTTAGAAACTATAGTAAAAATTAAATGAAGATTAACGCTGGCGAAATAAGAGTAGGAATGCTTTTAGAATATAAAAGTGATTTATGGCAAGTTCTAAAAACTCAACATGTGAAACCAGGTAAAGGTGGAGCATTTGCCCAAGTGGAAATGAAAAGTTTGGAAAAAAATACAAAATTAAATGAGCGATTTAGGTCTAGTGAGACTGTTGAAAAAGCATCATTAGAAGAAACTAAATTTAATTATCTCTATGAAGATGAAAATAATTATTTTTTTATGGAACCAAAAACATTTGAACAAGTTGAAATCAAAAAAGAAATTGTTGGAGAACAAGGGAAATTATTAACTGAAAATCTAGAGGTGACTGTTAGTTTTTATAATGAAAATCCAATTTCAATTGAACTTCCAAATCAAGTAAAGTGTATGATAGAAACAACAGACGTTGCACTAAAAGGACAAACTGTTTCTTCATCTTATAAACCTGCAACACTTGACAATGGTTTAAACATTCAAGTACCTCCATTTATTGAGTCTGGCGATGAAGTCATCGTTGACACAAGAAATTTAGAATACGTCAAAAAAGTATAATTGAATGATTTCTATATCATCAAATTTAAACATCATGATTAAAGCTGCTGAAAAAGCATCCAAATCTGTAATCCGTGATTTTGGTGAAGTTGAAAAATTACAAGTATCCAAAAAAGGACCCTATGATTTTGTTACAAAGACAGACAAGCATGTAGAAAAAGTTTTGATTGAAGAATTATCAAAAATTAAAAAAAATTATTCTTTTATAACTGAAGAAACTGGAATAATTAAAAATAAAGATAAAGAAAACATTTGGATAATTGATCCAATAGACGGAACAACAAACTTTTTACATGGCATACCTCACTTTGCAATTTGTATTGCTCTTCAGTACAAAAATGAAATTGTAAGTGGTTTAATTTTTGATCCAATCAAAGATGAAATGTTTTTTGCAGAAAAAGACAAAGGAGCATTTTTAAATAACCAAAGATTAAGAGTATCAAAAAAAAATTCCATTGATGATTGTCTATTTTCAAGTAACCATGAAGGTGTAAAATTTAGCAATCTTAATATGAGATATAGTGGATGTGCTGCCTTAGATTTGGCCTATGTTGCATCTGGAAGACTTGATGGTTTTTTTCATAATAATATTAATCTTTGGGATATTGCTGCTGGAGAGATATTAGTTAAAGAAGCTGGGGGAATAGTAAATGATATTCATAAATTTGATTTAAATAAGATAGATATTAAAGCCTCAAGTGCTGCAATTAATGACAAAATGTTGGAAAATTTAATTAACTTTTAATTGTGTTATAAAATTCTTTTGCTATAAGTCACGATATGAAAAAAGACATACACCCAAATTATCACACAATTAAGGTCGAAATGACTGATGGAACTCAATTTGAAACAAAATCAACTTGGGGTGCTGAGGGTGATTTGCTTAAATTAGAAATTGATCCAAAATCTCACTCTGCGTGGACAGGTGGAAAACAAAAATTAATGGACAAAGGTAGAATAAGTAAATTTAATAAAAAATTTCAAAACTTTAAATCAGATAAGAAAAATTAAATGTCAAATGCACCTTTGATGCCAATGGCTACAGCTGTTTGGTTGGTTGAAAATACAACACTCACTTTTAAACAAATTGCGAATTTCTGTAACTTGCATGAAGTTGAAATTCAAGGAATAGCTGATGGTGAAGTTGCAAAAGGAATTAAAGCCTATAACCCGATAATCTCTGGTCAACTTTCTAGGGAAGAAATTGAATTATCGTCTAAAGATGAAAATAGACCTTTGCTAATCAAAAGCACTGATATTGAAATTTCAAATAGTGAAAAAAAAATTAAAAGATATGTACCATTATCTAAAAGACAAGATAAACCAGATTCTGCATTATGGTTAATCAGACAGCATAACATGCTAAAAGATTCCCAAATTGCAAAGCTAGTAGGAATTACTAAAAATTCGGTTACATCGATTAGAAACAAAAGTTATTGGAATTATAATAATTTAAATCCAAAGGATCCTGTAGCTTTGAATCTATTCACCCAAAAAGATCTTGTGGAAGCACTAGAAAAAGCTGAGAGAAGAATAAAAAGAGAGAAAAAAGAAAAAGAAAAAGCTAAACAAGCTAAAGAAATTTCAAACATTGAATAAATTTAATAGACATCAAAATTTTATAGTGATAGTTACTCGCATTTAGGATTATTTATGAAAATAGAAGTTAAAGACAATAATATTGAACAAGCACTTAGGGTGCTTAAAAGAAAACTTCAACGTGATGGTTTTTTTAAAGTAATAAAATTAAAAAATACTTACGAAAAACCTTCTGAAAAGAAAAAAAGAATTTTGCAAGAAAATATTAAGAGAGTTAAAAAGTTAAATAAACTTAAAAATAGAATTTAACTATACCGCGGGGTGGAGCAGTCTGGTAGCTCGTCAGGCTCATAACCTGAAGGTCGGCGGTTCAAATCCGTCCCCCGCAACCAATTCCAAACTAAATTTTAAAATTAGATTTTTTACTGTCTATTAAAAAAGCTTTTACAGTTTCCTGCGTTAATTGATCAAACGACTTTCCAAATTTTTTAATTTTTTCAATAATTGAAGGTGGAATTGTAATGATGTGACAACCTAGTTGTTTTGCTTGCAAAAAATTATAAGGTTCTCTTACACTTGCCCATAAAATCTCTACGTTTTTAAATTTTTTTGCTAACTTAATGCTTTTTACAAATTCTGGGACTGGATCTTTTCCAGTATCCCCTGCTCTTCCTGCAAAAATAGATATAATTACTTTTGTTTTTTTATTTATAACTTTTAAAATTTTTTCTGTTTGTTTGGCTGTATAAACAGCTGTGATATTTAATTTAATATTATTATTATTAAGTTCTTTTATTACTTTTCCAGTGAAATTATTTTTTGAATTAACGACAGGTACTTTAACGTATACATTTTTTCCCCAACTATTAATTTTTTTTCCCTGATCTATCATTGATTTTTGATCATCAGCAAAAACTTCTAGAGAAACAGGTCTATTTTTGCAAATTTTAAGTATTTGTTTTGAGTATAATTTATAATCTTTAGCTCCTGCTTTTCTCATTAAGCTAGGATTAGTGGTGAACCCTTTTACAATTTTAAATTTGTTAAATTTTTTTATTGAGGATAAATCAGCAATATCACAAAAAATTTTTGTATTCATTTAGATTTATAAGTTTTTTGTAATATCTTCTGTCATTTTTTTAGCATCCGCAAATAACATTAGAGTATTTTCTTTGTAAAAAAGATCATTATCTATTCCAGCATAACCAGGAGACAGACTTCTTTTTACAAATAAAACTGATTTACATTTTTCAACATCTAGAACAGGCATTCCATAAATTGGGCTTTGAGGATCAGTTTTTGCAACTGGATTAGTCACATCATTTGCACCAATTACAAATGCAACATCAGCATTTGCAAAATCATTGTTAATTTCTTCTAGCTCAAATACTTCATCATATGGAACATTTGCTTCTGCTAATAATACATTCATATGTCCAGGCATTCTACCTGCAACAGGATGTATGGCATATGAAACTTTTATATCGTTCTTCTTTAACGTATCTACCATCTCTCTTAAGGCATGCTGAGCTTGTGCTACTGCCATCCCATAACCAGGCACAATTATAACTGATGATGCATTTTTCATTAAAAAAGCAGCATCATCTGCATTTCCACTTTTCACAGGTCTTTGTTCTTTATTTTTTTCTCCTGCGCTTTGTTCAGTTGCACCAAATCCACCTAATATGACATTAAAGAAAGATCTATTCATTCCCTTGCACATTATGTAAGAAAGAATTGCACCAGATGAACCAACTAGTGCTCCTGTAATAATTAAAGCTGTATTTTCTAAAGTAAAACCAATTCCGGCCGCTGCCCAACCAGAATATGAGTTTAGCATTGAAATCACTACTGGCATATCTGCGCCACCAATTGGAATGATTAATAAAAAACCGATTAAAAAAGAAACAGCTAATAATATCCAAAACAAATTAGAAGATTGTGTAGAACAAAGTAGATAAGTTAATACAATTATTGAAATTAAAATTAAGGCATTTAGCGGATGTTGTCCTTTGAAAGTTATAGGTGAACCTGACATTATTCCTTGAAGTTTTAAAAAAGCAATAATTGAACCTGAAAAAGTGATCGCACCCACTGCTGCACCAATTGACATTTCAATTAAGCTTCCAAGTTTAATGTTGCCTGGAGACCCTAAATTAAAAGCTTCTGGGTTTAAAAAAGCAGCTATTGCAACAAATACAGCTGCAAGCCCAACCAAACTATGAAAACCAGCGACTAGCTCTGGCATTGCAGTCATTGGAATTTTATATGCAATAAAAGCACCTATTAATCCTCCTATTAAAAGAAATATTAAAACAACCACAAATCCAGTTGAAAAATTACCAATTGATAAAAAAGTAACCGTGATTGCAATAATCATTCCTAAAATACCAAATAAATTTCCTTGTCTGGATGTTTCTGGTGAAGAAAGCCCTCTTAAAGCTAAAATGAATAATACTCCTGAAATTAAATAAAATATGGCGGATAAATTCGCTGATAACATTATTTATCCTTTTTCTTTTTTTTATACATTGCGAGCATTCTTTGCGTGACTAAAAAACCACCAAATATATTAATAGCTGCCAATGATATTGCTAAAAAACCAAAAATACTTGAAGTGTTAAATATTGTTTCAGAATTTCCAGCCAAGCCTGCAATAATTGCACCAACAATAATAACTGATGAAATCGCGTTGGTAACAGACATTAAAGGAGTATGAAGTGATGGAGTTACGCTCCACACTACATAATATCCTATAAAAATCGAAAGGATAAAAATACTTAATCTAAATATAAATGGGTCTATTTCCATAATTCTATTTTATTAAAGTTTTCTCAATTATCTCATCTTCAAAATTTAAATTTTTTTATTTTCTTTATCATATAAATTTGACACAAAATTAAATACATTTTTTGCATATAAATTAGATGCTGAAGTTGGAAGTTTATTTAAAATATTACTTTCACCCATTATTTTAACTCCATTTTTATCAACAATTTCATCAACTTTAGTGTGAGCTGTGTTTCCACCTTGAATAGCTGCTAAATCATAAATTATCGAACCAGGACACATATTATTAATCATATCTTCTTTAATAATTACTGGTGCTTTTTTTCCAGGGATTAAAGCTGTACAAATTACAATATCAATTTTCTTTAATGTCTCTGACAATAGTTCTTCTTGCTTCTTTTTAAAGTCATCTGATGCTTCTTTTGCATATCCTCCTTCAGTCTCTAAATTTTCAGCACCTTCAACTGTTAAAAATTTTCCTCCTAAACTTTCAACTTGTTCTTTTGAGGCAATTCTAACATCTGTTGCGAAAACAATTGCACCCATTCGCTTTGCGGTAGCAATTGCTTGTAATCCAGCAACTCCTGCGCCAACAACTAATACTTTTGCTGCTGGAATTGTTCCAGCGGCAGTCATCATCATTGGAATTGGTTTTTAAAATTTTGCAAACGACTCTACTACTGCTTTATATCCAGCAAGATTGGCTTGTGAAGATAAAATATCCATAGATTGAGCTCTTGTTATTCTTGGAAGCAATTCAAGTGAAAAAATATTTATATTTTTTTTTATTAAATTATCTAATTTATCTTTATTATCGTATGGGTTTAGAACTCCGATAAATGTTTGATTTTCTCTTAATAAAGAACTTTTATCATCACTCAACAAACCTAATTGAATAATAACATCTGCATTAGTTATGATTTCTTTTTCGTCTTTTAAGATTGATACACCTAATTCTTTATACTCTTCATCTTTAATTCCAAGATGACTTCCATAATTTTCAGCTAATGAAACTTCAAGACCTAGAGATATATATTTTTTTGAAATCTCAGGTGTGATTGCTATTCTTTTTTCAATTTTTTGATTTTCTAAAATAGAACCAATTTTCATACATTGATCTTACAGCAAGAATACTGCCATTAATACTAAAACACCAATGACTGCGACTGTTCCCCACAACACAAATTTTGTAAAATTGTTCCAAGTATTTTTATGGTTTTCATTATCCATAAAAATTACTTCTGTCTTGCTTTAAATTTTGGATTTGTTTTATTTATAACGTACACACGACCTCTTCTTCTTACTAGTTTAGAGTTGAGATCTCTTTTTTTTATTGATTTTAATGAGCTTTTTATTTTCATAATTTTTCACCTTTAATAAACGAAGATACATAATCTTTCAAATCTATTTTTCCATATTTATTAATTATTTTGCGATTATTAGATATTTTTGTTAATGCTGATGCATATCTCTCACCTTCTCTTGTTTTTAGATAAATTACTTTGGTTTTAAACATTTTAGCAAGATCCTTGATAGAATAAGATTTTTTGTGACTTATACTATAATGAAGACATCTATTTTTCCTCCAAGCTTCAATGCAAGTATTAATAGTGTCATTAATATGTGTAAATCGTCTTGTCTGCGTTCCAGGTTTTACAATTGTTAAAGGTTTATTTTTTTTATATTGATCTTCAAAAATTCCTACAACAGTTGCCATATCTCCTACTTTTATTTGACCAGGTCCATACACATTATAGAAATATATAACTTCAAATTTTAAATTAAACCACCTTCTTAGATTCTCCAACAATTCTAAATTTTTAGATTTTGTAAAAGCATAGGGAGATAAATTTTTATCAAAACCTTTATTACCAAGAGAGGCGGAAGTTGCTGAATAAACAAGTTTAATATTATGATCAAGACAAAATTTAAACACAGCATTAGATCCAATAGAGTTTGATTTAAAACATTCATCAAATTTTTTAAAACTTTGATAAATTCTTGCAAATTCACCAAAATGAAAAATTGTATGAATTCTTTTTTTCATATTTTTTAGATGTTTTGAAATATTAACAGTATGCGCTCTTAAATATTTAACTCTGTTGTTATTAATATGATTTTTTTTGTTACCTGATGAATAGTTATCTAA
>JAOHEU010000024.1 GCA_028097645.1 Candidatus Pelagibacter sp.
TAGTAAATAATTTATTACTATTAATTTAACTTGCTTAGATAGTATTCTCTCCTAGATATATATAGACCGCTTAATACTATAATGAAAAGACCTAGATAAGTCCAATTATCAGGAAGTTCATGGAAGAAATAATAGCTAATAATGATATTAGTAATAATCTCTGTATAGCCTAAAGGAGCTAATTTAGAAGCATCAGCATATTTGAGTGATAAAATGATAAAAAGATGCGCTACAGAGGCTATAAGGCCGATTATAGCCATCATAATCCACTCATTAGGGGTTGGATTTACCCAAACTGAGGGCATAAATAAACTAATTATTGCTAACCCTACTACACCAGTAAATAAGAGCGTTAAAAGCGAATTATCTGAAGTACTTAATTTTCTAGTTATTACTAAATAAAAGCCATAACAAATACCACAAGCTAGAGCAGCTAAAGTGGCTAAATTAACATCTATAAAACCTGGTCTAATAACTATTAGTGTTCCCAAAAAGCCCACAAGTACAGCTGACCATCTTCTAATGCCAACTTTTTCACCCAGAAAAAAAGGAGATAAAGCGGTGCACGTTATTGGGGCAACAAATGCAAGTGTTAATGCTTTGGGAAGTGAAATGACTGATATTGAATAGAAGAAGCATAAAGTTGAAAAAGCAAGAATTATTCCCCTAACAAGCTGAAGTTTTGGTCTTTTGCTCCAAACAAGGGTTTCTCTATAAAATAAAACCATTATAGAAAGCGTGAAAACAACGGTAAAGAAATATCTAGCCCAAGTTATTTGAAAAACATCCATTGTAAGACTTAAATGTTTAGCAATTGCATCCATTACTGGAACAATCATCCAAGCAGTAGCATTTAATATTATTGCCTTCATTTAAGAAGGATACTGCTTAATAGAAGTATTTTAAAGCAAAGAATACAGTAATTGGAACGGTAATAAAAGACATGACTGTTGAAACTACAATCATACTAGCAATACTATCGACAACCTTTTTAGAAGAATACAGTGATCCAACTAAATAAGTTAAAACAGCACTTGGCATTGAGCACTGTATCAATAATACACCTGCAGCAAATCCAGATAAATTAAAAGTTTTTATAATGGCAAAACCAATAATTGGACCAATAATTACTCTAGCAATTGAAGATATCAATGCAGACTTAAATGAAAATACTTTAAATCTAGTAAGTGCTATACCTAAAGACATTAAAATTAAAAAGATAGCTGCATAAGTCAACATCATGGTTGTATTAATTAAAAAAACAGGCACCTCAATTTCATAATATAGAAATAAAACAGATATTATAATTGCATAAAAAGGTGGACTTTTAAAAAGTAAATTAAAATCTAATTTCTTACTCGCGAGAAAAACTCCT
This sequence comes from Candidatus Pelagibacter sp., assembly GCA_028097645.1. Next base: position 1,376 of record JAOHEU010000024.1, read on the forward strand.
AAGGTAAAATGAAATAAAATTACCAAAGAAGAAATGGTTGCAGCTATTCCAAGACCTTGAGTGCCATAAGCAAATAAACAAAGTGGAAGTCCCATGTTACCTGTGTTAGGTAAAATAAATGGAGGAAGTTCGGTAACTATATCTTTATTCAAAAATTTAAGAAATATAATGCCAGTAATTGCAAACCCCAATATAGCTATTACAGAGTACCAAAAATATTCAGCGAAAATATTAAAAGATATACCAGTTGTTGTAACGGCATAAAAAACCATTGCAGGACTACCAATATTAGCAGCAAAGTTAGCAATAAATGTTGTATCTAATTTTGGATTTTTTTTACCTAAATAATAGCCAATTCCTATAATAAAAAAAACTGGAAATAAAACTTCAAAAAGTTTTAAATAGATATCCATTAATTGTACAATCTGATTAAAACAGGTGTTTTAAGAATATTTTTATTTTTCTTAAATACAGACAAGCAGTTATTACAATTAAGTTCAGAAGTTTTATGAGTTATTATTACAATAGTAGCTTTATCATCTTTTTTATTAGGGGTTTGAATAAGTCTTTTTACAGATATCTTATATTTAGCTAATCGATTAGTAATTTGAGATAAAACACCAGGTTTATCTTTAACTTCAAATCTTAAATATAAAGAATTTACATAATTATTTACATTATATGGTTTTAAGGATTTTAATTTATTAACGGAAACACCTAATGGTTTTTTTATATTGCCTCTTAAAATAGACAATAAATCAGATAACAATGCAGAAGATGTAGGACCTGGACCAGCCCCCTCTCCTTGTAAAATACTTTCACCAACAGGTTTTCCTTCAAGGATAACTGCATTCATAACACCAGAAACATTACCAATATAAGAATTTTTACTAACAAGGCATGGATGCACCGTTTCAAACAAATGACCATTTTTTAATTCAGATATTCCGAGAAGTTTAATTCTTAGATCTAATTGGTTTGTAATTTTAATATCTTTTAGATCAATCTTTTCAATTCCTTCCATTAAACATTTATATTTAGAAATTTTGCTATTAAATGCTAGCGAAGATAAAATTCTAACTTTTGCAAATGCATCAAAACCATTTAAATCTAGTTTTGGATTTCCAGGTTCCGCATAACCAAGCTTTTGAGCTTTTTTCAAAACATCAGAAAAACTTTGATTAGAATTTTCCATCTCCGACAAGATATAGTTAGAAGTACCATTTAAAATTCCATATACTTTCGAAATCTTGTTAGTAGCTAAACCTTCTTTGATAGATCTTAATATTGGAATTCCACCTGCAACAGAAGCTTCAAATTCAAGATTAACATTATTGAGTTCTGCAATTTTAGCCAGTTCATTTCCATGTTTAGAGATAAGAGCTTTATTTGGAGTTATTACATGAATTTTCTTTTTTAAAGCAGTTTCAACAACTTTTTTTGAAATCCCGTCTGATAAACCTATTGCTTCAAACAAAATATCAATGTTTGTTTTACTAAAAATATCTAACGGATTTTTAAAAAATATTTTTTTATTAATTTTAAATTGTCTTTTTTTATTTATATTTCTAGCTGATATGGCAACAACATTAATCTTCTTACCTGTTTTAAGTTCGATATCTTTTTTTTTAGTGTTTAGTTCATTGAGCAAATAAGAGCCTACTTGACCAAGACCTACTACTGCAATATTTATTGATTTATTCATTGGTTTATATCTGGATATTTACTTTTTTTTGTATAGTCATCTATATAAATCTTATATTCATCATAAGTCATATTTGTTATGTCTTCTGACTTTTTTAATACTTCAGATAATTTTTTTTGATCTTCACTTTTTTTAACCACATCTTCTGTCCAATATTTAGAATCTTTGTTTAATGAACAATTAGTAAGAAATAAAATAATAAAAAAAATAAAAACTAATTTCATTATAAAGCAGTTTTAATTGGAAAATTAAATTTCATATTCAAATTTTGTACTGCTTGACCTGCTCCACCTTTAATTAGATTGTCTATAACCGAAATAATAACTATCTTATTTTTGTATTTAGATTTACAGACAGAAATGAAACAATTATTTGTATTAATGACATCATTTGTACTTAAAAGACTGTTTGCTTTTAAAATTTTTACAAAATCATCACTCTTATAAAAATCTTTTAGTGTTTTAATTATTTTTGACTGAGTGATACCTTTTTCTAGGTCAATATAAATAGTACTTAAAATACCTCTAAACATAGGAGTTAAATGCGGTGTAAAATTAAAACTTAATTTCTTTTTAGTGAATTTTTTTAACATTTGATCGATCTCTGAATTATGTCGATGAAAGCCAACACCATAGGCGCTCAAAGATTCATATAGGTTTTTATCTTTATATTTTTTATGGACACCTCTACCTGCACCTGAATAACCAGATTTAGAATCCATTATTATATTGTTAACTTTAACTATGTTTTTTTTAAAAAGAGGAATTAAAGGCAAAAGTATTGAAGTTGGATAACAACCGGGACAAGATATTATTTTATATTCTTTTATGTCTTTCCCGTTAATTTCTGGAAGACAGTATATGCTTTTCTTAATTAAATTTACTGCTCTGTGTTTTTGTTTATACCATTTTAAATATTCTGATTCTTTTTCTAATCTAAAATCAGCAGCCAAATCAATTAAAGTGATATTTTTTGTTAAATGTTTTGAAATATCTTGTGCTTCTCCATTGGGTAATGCTGTAAAAACTACATCAACATCTTTTAAAAGTTTTTTATTAAATTTAATAATTTTTGGTAATTTTTTTCCTGAAAGAGATTTGTCATAACTAGATATATTTTTTCCTACAGAACTATTTCCGCATAGAAATCTTATGTTTACATATTTATGTTTAATTAATAATTTAATTAATTGAACTCCAATATATCCAGTTGAACCAGCAACCAATGCATTAAGCTTAGGCATAATTTATTATAACAGTTTAAAATTAAAAAAGAATTATCTTTTAGAAAATTGGAAGCTTCTTCTAGCTTTTCTTCTACCAGGTTTTTTTCTCTCAACTGCTCTAGAGTCTCTGGTTGTAAGTTTTTCAGTCTTTAATGTAGATTTTAAATTTTCATCAAACATAACTAAAGCTTTAGAAATACCATGGACTAAGGCTCCTGCTTGACCAGTAGGTCCACCCCCGCTTACACTGCATCTAACATCGTAATCTGTAGACTGATTGATTATATCAAATGGTCTTGTAATTTGAAGATGATGAAATTCACTTGAAAAATATTCATTAAATAATTTTCCATTAACGTAAATTTTACCAGATCCTTTTTTTAACCATACCTTTGCAATAGAAGTTTTTCTTCTGCCTGTTGCGTATTTACTATCTTTAAAGTCTAGTTTTAATTTAGGTGTTTTTGATGCTGTTTGAGTATTTTCCATATTAATTTCTAGCTAAGTTTTTACTGTTTAATTTACCTAACTCAATCAATTGAGGATTTTGTGCTGCATGTGGATGATCACCTCCAGAATAAATTTTTAGTTTAGTTAATTGTTTTCTACCTAATACACCGCCTGGTAACATTCTCTTCACAGCAAGTTTTAAAGTTTCACCTGGTTTCTTTTCATGTAATTTTTCTGGGGTAGTCTCTTTAATTCCACCAGGATGTCCTGTGTGTCTATAATAAATTTTGTCTTGAAATTTTTTTCCAGTAAACTTTGCTTGTTCAATATTCTTAACCACTACAAAATCTCCATGGTCCATATGTGGTGTGTAAGTAGTTTTGTTTTTTCCTCTGATAATTTTAGATATTACAGTTGCTAATCTTCCAACTACGGCATTTGTTGCATCTATTTCATACCATGATGAAGTAACCTGGTCTTTTTTTACGAATTTTGTCATTGTGCCAGGATTAATACTATTATTAATTACAAAGTCAATTTGATATTTGTCTTGTAATACAGGACTTATCTGCTAAAAAGTAGTTGCCGATTTGATCCTATTGCGGGCATATAACTGCTAAACAGGAATTTTTTATTACATTATCGGTAGGCATTTGAACTGTATTGTGCGCCTTACATTAAGTTAAAGCACTAAAAAAGGAGTAAAATGAATACAAAAAGAAATAATCCAGAAACAATAGCAATACATGGCGGAGACTATAGAAGCGATCCATCAACTAATGCGGTAGCTGTACCAATCTATAGAACCACATCATATCAATTCGATAGTACAGAGCATGCAGCAAACCTATTTGCACTAAAAGAATTTGGTAACATTTACACAAGAATCATGAATCCAACAAATGATGCCCTTGAAAAAAGAGTTGCTGCTCTTGATGGTGGTTTAGCTTGTTTAACCGTTTCGTCAGGACAAACTGCTTCTACTTTTGCAATTCTAAATGTTGCTCAGGCAGGAGATAATATTGTTAGTTCAACAGACCTATATGGAGGAACAGTATCTTTATTTACACATACACTAAGTAAACTTGGTATTGAAGTTAGATATGCAGACCCATCTGATCCAAAAAACTTTGAAAAAGCAATTGATGGAAAAACAAGAGCTTTTTATGGTGAAACTTTACCAAATCCATATTTGAGAGTTTTTCCAATTAAAGAAGTGGCAGATATTGGTAAAAAATACAACATACCATTAATTGTTGATAACACCGCAGCACCAGTCATTTGCAAACCACTTGATCATGGCGCAGCTGTAGTTGTTTATTCGCTTACAAAATATATAGCCGGTCATGGAACGGTTGTTGGTGGAGCCTTAGTTGATGGTGGTAACTTTGATTGGACAGCAGACCCAAAAAGACAACCGCTATTTAATGAACCAGACGCAAGTTATGGTGGTGTAGTTTGGGGTAAAGCAGTGCCTGAATTAACAGGTGCTAACGTTTCTTTTGCTGTAAGAGCTAGAGTAACTTTATTAAGAGATCTTGGATCTGCTTTATCACCTGATAATGCTTTTGGTGTAATTCAAGGATTAGAAACTGTTGCTTTAAGAATGAAACAACACTGCGAAAATGCAGCAAAAGTTGTTGATTATCTAAAAAAACATAAAGCTATATCCAAAGTTATTTATGCAACTGAACATAGTGAAGAGATTTCTAGTAGAGCAAAGAAATATCTTAAAAATGGAAATGGTGCATTAGTTGGAATTGAATTAGCAGGTGGCATAGAGGCTGGTAAAAAATTTATCGAGTCTTTAAAAATGTTTTACCATGTAGCTAACATTGGTGATGCCAGAAGTTTAGCAATTCATCCAGCAACTACTACTCATAGTCAATTAACCGAAGATGAACTAGCTGCAGCAGGTGTAACGCCTGGATATGTACGATTATGTATCGGTTTAGAACATATTGACGATATTATTGATGACTTAGATCAAGCTTTGGACAAATCATCTAAAGGTAACCTCAAAGCTGTAAGCTAATTATAGGATTTATATGTCAACAAATCGAAATTAGTTAACTTTTCTATAATTTGATAAATATAGAAAATATAAAGTTGATAAAATAATTAGAATAGAATTTATCTGGTGTAAGGATGCATAAAAAATCTTTACTCCAGATAAAAGAGTTAATATCCCCAAAACAACTTGTAGAAACAAACTAATTCCAATTATAAAAATAGGTTTTCTGAATATTTCATTACAGTCTTTGAGAACATAAAAAAGAATGTAGATATAAATACCTAAAATTAAATAAGCTAAATTTCTATGAATAAATTGAACTATAGATGGATTGTCAAAAACATTTATATTTAAAAATTCAATAAATTGACTGTCGTCAGGAAAATAGGATGAGCCCATTAAAGGCCAAGTATTATAAACTTTCCCAGCATCCATTCCTGATACAAAGGCACCTATTACTAATTGTAAAAATAATAAAAAAAGAAAAACTTTTATTAAATTTGTATTAATTGAAATATATTGTGCTTGAATTTTAGTTAATTTAAGAAATTTCCAAAATATTACAGACAAAATTATAAAGGCTGTTACCAAATGTAATGAAAGTCTGTAATGACTGACATCAACCCTATCTATTAAACCACTAGATACCATATACCAACCAATAAAACCTTGAAAACAAACTAATATAAAGATTAATCCATAGTTTTTCAAAATTCTTAAACCATATTTGATTGAAAAAAATATAAGTGGTAACAATACAGATAAACCAATTAATCTACCCAATTGACGGTGACCCCACTCCCACCAAAAAATTACCTTAAATTCATTCAGTGTCATATTATAATTTTGTTCACTAAATTCAGGAATAGTTTTATAGAGTTCAAAATAATCAATCCATTTATCATTTGCATGTGGCGGAATAAATCCCACAAATAATTCCCATGTTGTTATAGATAATCCAGAGTCAGTTAATCTTGTTAAGCCACCAACTAAAATTATAAGAATTATAAGTACAATAAGTGTAAGTAACCAAACTTTTAATTGATTATTTAAATGACTATTCTGACTGTACATATATAGATAAATATAATAATTATTAATATATCCAATAAATTAAATGTCGCCAAAAAATAAAAAAAAATTAGACGGTATACGTATAAAACTAGATAAATTAGATAATAAACTTCTAGCTTTAATAAAGTATAGAACTTCTCTCGTTAAAGAAGTTCTCAAGTTAAAAGAATTTAAAAAAGAAATTGTAGATCAAAAAAGAATTAATTTTATTTTAAATAAGATTAAAGGGAAATCCAAAAAACTTAAAATAGATCCAAAAATTACTAATCGTATATGGAAGAATATGATCTGGTCTTATATTGATTACGAAAGAAGGAATTTTAAAAAGAAGTAATTACTTACTGTGAGGTGGAAGTTTTTTTTCCACAAATGTTTCATGTTTTCTTGTAGCAGGATTATATTTCTTTGCTGAAAGTTTAACTTTTGCTTTTTCGCCGCCAGCTGGTTTTTTAACGTAATAAAAGAAAGGACTATCAGGTTTTGACTCAGGAACTAATCTAACTTTTACATGTGTTTTTTTTGCCATTTTATTTTAAATCTTTTAAATTTTTAACAATTTTAGAAATTTTCACTAATTTATTTCTTAAATTATCAGCTTTTATAGAATTATTTGCCATTTCGTCAAGTTCTAAAGATTGCTCTCCATTAAGTATCTTTTTCACGCCATTAATAGTCATACCTTGTTCTTTAAGTAGAAATTTAACTTTTTTAAGAAGATTAATGCAATCTTCGTCATAATATCTTCTATTTGAATTTAGGATTTTTGGCTTAATTTGCTTAAACTGAGTTTCCCAAAATCTTATTATATGTGTTGGAAGTTCGCCCTTCTTATTGGATTTTAAATTTAATATTTTAGCAACTTCACCTATAGTTTTGTAAGCACTGTCAGATTTATCCATTATCTTTTAAATTTACAAAATCTTTAAATTCTTTTGAAGGTTTAAATAATACTACATCTCTACTTGAAATCATTTTAGTTTCTTTAGTTTTTGGATTTCTTCCTATTCGTGATTTTTTTTGTCTTATAGAAAAAGTTCCAAATTTTGATAATTTTAATTTTTTTTCTTGTTTAATATTAGAAACAATTGTTGACAAAAAATCCTCAATAAGATTTTCTGAAATTTGTTTAGAAAAACCTAATTGCATATAAACTAAATTAACTAAGTCTTTTTTAGTTAAGTTTATTCTCATTTATTTAAATGTTTTGTTTGATCTTTTCTATCAAATTACCTTTTACAATTCTATGACAAACATCTAAAGAATTTGAAAATCCTATATAATCTGTACCTCCATGGCTTTTTACTACTGGATGATCAAGACCAAGGAATATAGCACCATTATAAAGTCTTGGATCTAGGCGTTTTTTAAATTTATTCAAATTTGAAATATTTAATAGCGATGAAATCTTTCCAATAATGGATCCAGTCATTGCTTTTTTAAGTTCACTTGTAATAAAGTTTGCCGTCCCTTCAGCTGTTTTTAAAGCTACGTTACCAGTGAAACCGTCAGAAACAATTACATTAACTTCTCCATCCATTAAATGGTTTCCTTCTATATACCCAGAAAAATTAAAGTTTTCAGACATCTTGTCATTAAGAACTTGATATGTTTCTTTAATAGTTTCATTTCCTTTAAGTTCCTCTGATCCTATATTTAATAAACCTACATTTGGTTTTTCTCCATTATATAAAGATGTATAAAGTGCAGCACCCATAATTGAAAAATCTAATAAATTTTTTGAGCTACACTCAATATTTGCACCCAAATCTAATACAACACTCATTCCTTTTTTATTTGGCCATAAAGCAGATAGAGCTGGTTTATCAATATTCTCAATCATTTTAAGATTTAGTTTTGAAATAACTAATAGAGCACCTGTATTCCCTGCTGATACAACTATATCGGCCTCTTTATTTTTTACACTGTCTATAGCAAGCCACATGCTAGTATTTTTTCCTCTTTTAGCGCCTTCAAGGGGACTGTCAGTACTTTTTACTACATCTGTAGTATGGATTATTTCATAAAAATCAGTCTTGATCTTATTACCAATAAGTTCTCTGATTATCTTTTCATCACCAAAAATTTTAAAAAATACATTTTTATTTTTACTATGATTAAGAATTATTCCATCAATAGTCTTGTTAGGTGAATTATCACCTCCCATTGCATCCACTGCAATTTTAATCAGATCTGTCATTTTAGATTTTATATTATTCTTTTGGGTCTAAAACTTGTCTACCCTTGTACATTCCAGTTTTTAAATCTAAATGATGAGATAATCTGTACTCACCAGATTTTTTATCTTCAACAATATTCTTTGTTGAATATTTCATCGTTTGAGCTCTTCTCATTCCAGTTCTGGAAGGCGTTTGTTTTCGTTTCGGTACAGCCATAATTATGGGTTACTTACACTTTTTAAATAAGAATTCAAAGTTTTTTTTGATAAATTATCATTAAATAGTTCAAAATAATCATACAATTCATCAATTTTGTTAAAATCAGATAAAAAGATAGAAAACTTTTCTATTTTTTGTGTTCTTGATAAATTATTCCAAAAATGTATCTCGGAAACCATTGAATGAAATAAATTTATGTAATCCTTCATTTTTTTATTAATAGACTGATCTCCATAACCAATTTCTCTAATACTAA
>JAOHEU010000025.1 GCA_028097645.1 Candidatus Pelagibacter sp.
CAGGTGAACCAAATCCTAAAAATGGAAACACCCACAGTATCGTTAGTCCTAGAAAAATTATTGATAGTAAAAATAAATTTGAATTTTTAAGTTCAAAAAAATAAGATCTGTTTTCTCTAATAAAATCATAAGAAGTTATTTCCTGGAGGTTAAATTTTGAAAAGAAAAAATATAAAAATAAACAAATGGCTGTAAGATAAAATAATCCTACAAATAATTTAATTTTTTTAGCTTTTTCCATTAAATACAATGCTAATTATATAATCTTCTATTTGCTATTTATATATTTAGTTACTATAAAGAGCGAAAATTAATAAATTTTAACCACATTTTATGAAGCGAACATACCAACCATCTAACGTTAAACGAGCCAGAAAACATGGTTTTAGATCAAAAATGAAGACTAAGGGTGGACAAAAACTTTTGGCTAGACGAAGAGCAAGAGGAAGAAAATCGTTAACAGTATCAGTCTAGATAAATGAAAAGCAAAATACTTGCTCTTTCAAAAAACGAAGAATTCAAAAATCTACTAAAGCAAAAAAAAATTTCTAACAAGTATGTTACAATTTTTTTTGGCAACCTAGCTAACAAAGATGATAACAAACTTAATATTAGTTTTGTGACTAAAAAGAAAATTGGGAATGCAGTAAAAAGAAATAAAATTAAACGTAGATTAAGAAATATAGTTAATGAGGCAGTTAAAAAGGTATCGTTAAAATTTAACTATTCATATCTTGTTATTGCCAAGGCAACTATGCTAAACAATGAATACAAAAATATAAAAGAAACTCTATTTCAGGATTTAGAAAAAATTAAATAATGAACATTTTCACAAATATTTTAATTAAATTTATCAAAGGTTATAAATTTCTGATTAGTCCACTACTTGGTCAATCATGCAGATATTTACCAACTTGCTCAGAGTACAGTATGGAGGCTTTAAAAGAATTTGGTCTAGTTAAAGGAAGTTTCATGAGTTTAAAAAGAATTCTATCATGCCATCCAATAAAGTTTTTAGGGGGTGGCGATGGCTTTGATCCTGTTAAAAAAGAAATGAAAGCTAAAAAATAATGGATACCAAAAATGTCATTGCAGCAATTTCTTTATCGGCAGCGGTAATAATTTTATATTCACTTTTTTTTGCTCCCCCGCCAGTTACTAAAGAACAATTGGCAGAAAAAAATAAAACTGAACAAAATACAGATGCTCCAAGTTTAGACCAAAAAGAAAATATTACTGAAATTACAAGAGAAGAGGCTTTAAGCCAAAGTAAGAGAATTCAATTTGAAAACCAAAACATTATTGGTTCAATTTCTTTAAAGGGTGCTGCGATCGATGACTTAACTTTTAAAGAATACAATGTTGCCTTGGAAAGTGACGAGAAAGTTAAACTTTTGTCACCAAGAAATACTAAAGATGGATACTTTATAGAAAGTGGATTTATTACCACGGATAAAAATATTGAAATTCCAAATTCAAATTCAGTATGGTCTGTATCTGGAAACAGCAAACTAACTAGTCAGTCTCCTGTTAAGCTATCCTGGACCAACGGTCAGGGAATTACTTTTGAAAAAGAAATAGCTTTAGATGATAAATTTTTATTTTCAATTAAACAGAAAGTAATCAATTCAACTAATAAAGAGTATGATTTTTATTCATATGGGCAAATAATTAGAAAGCAAATTCCTGATATATCAAACTTCTATATCCTTCACGAAGGACTTTTAGCGACATTAGATGATGAGCTAATTGAAGAGGACTACGATGATATCCAAGAAGAAAAATTTTCAAGAACTTCACAAAAAGGATGGCTTGGAATATCTGATAAGTTCTGGATCACTTCATTAATACCTCCGAGTGGTAAAGAATTTAAAACTACATTTGATTACAAAGATAAATTTAGAGCTAACTTTGTAGCAACTGAGCCTCTTGAGCTAAACGGAAACTCTAGCATCGAAGATAAGATGCAAATAATTGTTGCGGCTAAAAGAGTGGATGTAATTGATGGTTACGCAGAGTCTTTAAATATAGATAAATTTGATTTAGCAATCGATTGGGGCTTTTTATATTTTATCACCAAGCCTTTATTTTACGGGATAGATTACTTCTTTAAATTGCTTGGAAATTATGGTCTTGCAATTATTGCGATTACTATTTGTATTAGATTGGCATTCTTCCCGCTTGCAAACTTTTCATTTAGAAGTATGGCAAAAATGAAAGCCCTTCAGCCTGAAATGGCCAGATTAAAATCTCTTTATGGTGACAAAGATAAAATGAAACTTCAGCAAGAAATGATGGCTCTTTATAAAAAAGAAAAAGTAAATCCTATGTCTGGATGTTTGCCTATAATAGTTCAAATTCCAGTATTTTTTGCATTATATAAAGTATTATTTGTAACCATTGAAATGAGACAAATGCCATTTTATGGTTGGATTCAAGATTTATCAGAAAGAGATCCAACATCTCTTTTCAATTTATTTGGCTTATTGCCTTACGATGTTCCATCTTTTTTAATGATTGGTGCGTGGCCTATTGCAATGGGTGTATCAATGTTTATTCAACAAAAACTTAACCCTGCTCCAACAGATCCTATGCAGGCTAAAATATTTATGTTCTTTCCACTTTTCCTTACAATAATTTTGGCTCCATTCCCTGCTGGACTAGTTATTTATTGGACTGTTAATAATATTTTAACTATGGCTCAACAAGTTTTCATTATGAAGAGAACTACAGTTAAAACAGTTACTTAATGCTGGAAATAAAAGAAGAAGAATTAAATAAAATCCTCCCATCAGATGGTCCTTCAATTGATGAAGTTAAAAGATATTTGGAAAAATATAACGATGAATACATTGTTATAAAATGTGGTGGAAGCGTTTTAGTTGATCAAAATTTATTCGAAATTTTTATAAAAGATATTACAACCCTTAATAAATTAGGTTTTATTCCTATTATTGTGCATGGTGGGGGTAAAAGAATAAGCAATAAATTAAATGAGCTTGGAATAAAAAGTGAATTTATTAAAGGACTTCGAGTTACCGGAAAAGAAACAATTGAGGTAGTTGAGCAAGTTTTAATAGAATTCAATCAAGAGATAGTAGAAGCCCTTAAAAAACAATCTTGTAATAGTGAAACAATTAACTCAAAAATTAATAATATTATTAGTGTAATTAAAGAAAATGATGAATTAGGATTTGTTGGAACACCAACTAAAATTGATCAATCTATTATTGATAAAATTGTAAACGATAAAAAAGTTCCAGTAATTGCACCGTTGGGTCTAGATGAAAGCAATCAAACATATAATATAAACGCAGATACAGCAGCTGGCTACATTGCAAAAAAAATTGAGGCAAGAAGACTGATCATTATGAGTGATGTTGAGGGTGTTTTAGATAATAACCAAAAATTAATTCCTGAAATTAACTCAACTTCAATCAAGGAATTAATTGAAAATGAAACTATTACTGGGGGTATGATCCCCAAAATCAATAATTGTCTAGATGTTGCAAGTAATGGAGTAAAAGGTGTGGTAATTATTGATGGTCGAAAAAACCATTCTATTCTTTTTGAGCTATTATCAGATAAAGGATCAGGAACGCTAATAAGACAATGAAAGATTTAATCGATATAAAATATTGGATATTTGACCTGGATAACACTCTTTATAGTGGTCAAACTCAGGTTTTTTCTGAAGTAGATAAAAAGATGTCTTCTTTCATCTCTGAAAAATTTAATGTCGATCTTACAAAAGCAAAAGAAATTCAAAAAAAATATTTCTATGAATATGGGACAACACTCTCAGGCTTAATGAATCACGACAATATTGATCCACAAGAATTTTTAGAATTTGTTCACGATATTGATATTAGTTGGTTACCAAAAGATGAAGTTTTAAGAGAGGAGCTGATTAAGATAAAAGAAAAAAAGATTATTTTTACTAACGGATCTCATGCTCACGTTGAAAATGTTACAAAACAACTTGGTATTGATGGATTATTTGATGGAGCCTTTGATATCACCGATGCAAATTATGTGCCAAAACCGCATTTAGATCCATATCAAAAATTGATTAAAAAATTTGATTTAGATCCAAATCAATCAATTCTAATTGAAGATATCGCTCACAACTTAGAACAAGCTAAAAATTTAGGAATGAAAACTTGTTGGTTGGAAAATGAAGAAACCTTTGCCAAAAAAGACTCGGACAAACCATATATAGATTATAAGATTAAGAACTTGCCTTCTTTTCTTCAAGAAATTAATATATTAAAGAACAATTAAATTAACTATCTAAATAAAAATTATGAGTGATATCGAAAAAATAATAAATGATGCGTGGGAAAATAGAGATAACGTAAACCAAGATTCTGAACAAAGTTTAAAAGATACCATCAATCAAATGATTGCTGATTTAGATAGTGGTAAAGTTAGAGTTGCAGAAAAAATTAATGGGGAATGGGTTACTCATCAACATATTAAAAAAGCAATAATGCTAAGTTTTAGAATTTACCCAATGGAAAATTTAAATGGCCCTTATAGTAGCTGGTACGACAAAGCGCATTTACTAAAAGGTAAAACTGCTGGTTGGACAAAAGAAGATCATGAAAAAGCTGGATTTAGAATGGTACCAAACTCTCCTGTAAGAAAAGGATCTTTTGTAGGTAAAAATGCAGTACTGATGCCGTGCTATGTAAATATTGGAGCATATATCGATGAAGGCACTATGATGGATACTTTTAGTCGTGCGGGTAGTTGTTGCCAAATTGGAAAGAATTGTCATATCTCTGCAGGAAGTGGAATAGGCGGAGTGTTAGAACCAGCTCAAGCATTACCAACTATTATTGAAGACAATTGTTTTATTGGAGCGATGTCAGAAGTTGTTGAGGGTGTGATAGTTGGAGAAGGATCAGTTTTAAGTATGGGAATGTACATTGGTCAATCTACCAAAATAGTAAATAGAAAAACTGGAGAAATCACTTATGGAAAAATTCCTCCTTATTCTGTGGTAGTACCTGGATCATTGCCAGATAAAAATAATGCTTCTGGCCCTTCTCTTTATTGTGCAGTTATCATTAAACAAGTGGATGAAAAAACAAGATCTAAAACTTCTGTAAACGATCTTTTAAGAGAATAGATTTATTATGGCTTCAATTAATGAACTTCAATTAGCTAAGGAGCTAATTAAATTTCCGACCGTTACACCTGTTGATGCTGGTATAATGAAGTTTTTAGAAAAAAAACTTAAAACACTAGGATTTAAAACTAAAATTTTAGAGTTCAAAGAGAAGAATAGCAAACCAGTAAAAAATCTTTACGCAAGACTTGGTGATAAAGGACCAAATTTTTGTTATGCGGGTCACTTAGATGTGGTTCCTGCAGGAAATTTAAAGGAATGGACAGTAAACCCATTTAAACCGTCTGTTAAAAAAGGATACTTAATTGGTAGAGGTGCGAATGACATGAAAAGTTCAATTGCTGCATTTGTTTCTGCCGTGAGCAATTTTGTTGGAAATAAAAGAAAATTTAACGGCTCTATTAGTCTTTTGATTACTGGAGACGAAGAAGGTGTTGCAATCAATGGTACTAAAAAAGTAGTCGATTACTTAAGAAAGAAAAAAGAAAAAATAGATTTTTGCTTAGTCGGTGAGCCTACTAATCCAAATAAATTAGGTGAAATGATTAAAATTGGTCGAAGAGGAAGTATGACCGGTAGACTTTCAATTATTGGTGTTCAGGGACATGTAGCTTATCCCCAAAGAGCAAATAATCCATCCACAGCACTTGTACAAATTTTAAAAGAATTAAAAGATATTAAATTTGATAATGGTACAAAAGATTTTCAACCAACAAATCTAGAAGTTACTAAAATAAATATTGATAATTCTGCAGATAATGTAATTCCAGGTTTAGCTAATGCAAAATTTAATATTAGATTTAATAACAAACATACTTCAAGTTCTATAAAAAGGAAAATTGATACAATTATAAAAAAAATAAGTAATAAAAATAAATCAAAATATAAAATTGATTATAGTGTGTCTGGAGAAGCATTTCTTACAAAGCCAAATAATACAACTTTTATGATCAGAGACATCATTAAAAAAATTACAAAAATTAAACCTCGGCTATCAACTACGGGTGGCACATCTGACGCTAGATTTATTAGAAAAATAGCCCCATGCTTAGAATTTGGTTTAGTTGGCAAAACAATGCATAAAGTAGATGAAGCTGTTTCATTGTCTGATTTAAAAAAACTTACTTTGATTTATTCAAATATTTTACAAAATTATTTTAAGTGAAAACTGGTCTAGTTACCTCTGATACTTATCAAAATCATAATACAGGTGAAGGACATCCAGAACAAATAGCGCGTGTTTCAGTAATTATTGATAATTTTAAAAAGATAAATAATAAAAATCTTATATGGAGAAAACCCTCTATAATTTCTGATAAAATTATTCTAACAACCCATGATTTAGATTATGTTAATCTTGTTAAAGATTCTTTTCCTAAGAAAGGTTTTTCATCATTGGATGGGGATACAATTATTTCACCCGGTAGCAAAGATGCCACCTTTGATGCGGTAGGTTCAATTATTGCAGCCATTGATGGTGTTGAAAATAAAGAATTTAAAAATGCCTTTTGTGCTGTTCGTCCTCCTGGGCACCACTCTAGTCAAAATAAAGCAGCCGGTTTTTGTATTTTAAACTCTGTCTCAATAGGTGCTAATTATTTAATACAAAAATATAAATATAAGAAAATTGCAATTATTGATTTTGATGTTCATCATGGAAATGGAACTCAAGACATATTTTACGACAATGAAAATGTTCTTTTTATTTCAACTCATCAATACCCATATTATCCAGGGTCTGGATCTGAAAATGAAAGAGGTAAATTCAATAACATTAAAAATATTCCTCTTCCAGCTGGAACTGGGTCAGAAGAATACTTAAATGCATTTGAGCATGCTTTAAAAAAGTTAGAAGAGTTTAAGCCTGAATTTATATTAATTAGCGCTGGTTTTGATGCACATGAAGCTGACCCACTAGCACAATTTAAACTTAAAACTGAAGATTATTATCTTATTACAAAAAGAATTTTGGATATTTCTAAAAAATTTTGTAATGGGAATGTGGTTTCAATTCTTGAAGGTGGCTATGATCTTAAAGCTCTTCAAGAAAGTACTCAACGACATGTCGACGCCCTGATAGAATTTAATTGATAATTCAAATATAAACTCTAAAAAACTTTTATGAAACTTTATAAAATTAAAAAATCTAACATAGATAAAAAAGGTAGAGGGCTTTATGCAACTCAAGACATTAAAGCAGGTACTAAAATAATTGATTATGTTGGAAAACTAATTACAAAAAAGCAAACTGAAGAGTCAGATAAATATGATAATGGTAAGCCAATTTATTTATTCACTATCAATAAAAGATATGATCTAGACGGAGATTTTCCATGGAACACAGCAGGTTTAATTAATCACTCCTGTGATAATAATTGTGACTATGATGGAAAAGGTCTTAAAATTTGGGTGAAAGCAATCAAGGATATTAAAAAAGGTGAAGAATTTACTTGTGACTATGGTTTTGGATATGATGAAAATTACAAACAATTTCCATGTAAATGTAAATCTAAAAACTGTTGTGGTTATATAGTCCGATCAGAATCAAGATGGAGAATAAATAAAAAATTTTCAATGAGCAACAAGAATAAGTTAATAAACAACTCTCGCTAAAAAAAGTCCCTCTGGTGGTGCAGGAGGTGCGCAAAGAACTCTTTTCTTAGATTTAAATACTTTATCAAATTTTTTTAAATCCCATTTTTTCTCTCCTAAATACTTTAAACAACCCACCATAGATCTAACCTGTTGCTGTAAAAAGGATTGAGATTTAAATTCTATTTCAATTTTATTTCTTAATGATTTAATTTTTACTGATTTAATTGTTTTGATAGGACTTTTTGCATGGCAACTTGAAGATCTAAAAGTAGAGTAATCATGAGTGCCTATTAATTTTTTTGCACCTTTTTTAATTAAATTTAGATCCAGAGGTTTTCTTACATGCCACCCTCTTTTTTTTTCAATCACAGGAGTACTAATCTGATTAAAAATTATATATTTATAAACTCTTTGTTTTGCAGAAAATCTTGAGTGAAATTTATTGCTTCTTTTTCTGATTTTTTTAATAGCCACCCCTTTATCATTTAAAAAATGATTAATTGATTTTAAAAACTTTGTTAAATCTATGATTTCATTTTTGCTATCAAAATGACCAGACTGTTCAATTGCATGAACACCCGTATCAGTTCTACCTGAACCATTTAAAATAATTTTTTCTTTTAAAAGTTTTGTGAGTTTTTCTTGAATGAGCCCTTGAATAGTTGATCCCTTTTTTTGAATTTGCCACCCTCTAAAATCTGTTCCCACATACTCAATAAGCAGTTGATACCTGGCCATTTAAATTACTTCACCTTTTTTAATTTGTGAACCAAGCATAAATTCACCAATATTTTGGGGCTTTTTCCCCTGTCTTTGGATTTCTTTAATCTTAATTGTTTGTTTATCCCCACAAACAATCTCTAGGTAATCAGAAACAATTTCTCCTGGCTTTCCAATTCCATTATCAATTTCTGCTTTTAAAATTTTGTATCTTTCACCCTTGTATATGAAAAATGCACCTGGTGCAGGATACAAACCATTTATTTTTCCAATAATAATTTTAGCTTCATCATTCCAATTAATCTCCCCCTCGGCCTTTTGAATTTTAGATGCATATGTTGCTTTTGAATGATCTTGCTCAATGAAGTTTGCTTTATCTTCTAAAATATCATCAACATTATCTAATATTTTCTCAGCTGCTATTAAAGATAATTTCTCAGATATATCACTAGCGTTTAGATTATTTATTAAATCTATTTTATAAGTATTGCACACTGGGCCTGTATCAAGCTGTTCAGCTATTTTCATAACACTAACCCCTGTTTCTTTATCAAGGTTCATTATTGATCTTTGTATTGGAGCGGCACCTCTCCATTTTGGTAAAAGAGATGCATGTATATTAATAAATCCCTTTTTAGTTAAATTTAAAAACTCTTTTGGGATAATCTGCCCATATGCAACAACAATTGCAAGATCTGCATCGATGCTTTTAAAATATTCATATTCTTCATTGTTATCTTTTAAATTTTTTGGAGTTCTAAAATCTAAATTTAAAGTTTCAGCAATCCCTTGTATAGGAGATTTATTAATTTTTTGACCTCTTTGTGATTTCTGAGGAGGTTGTGTATAAACATCTGATATTGGATAACCATTTTGATAAAGAGATTTTAAAATGGGTACAGCAAACATTGGTGTGCCCATGAAAACAATCTTTTTTGCCATCAATTAAAGAACTGCAGTATTTGATTTTAATTTAGATAGCTTTTTTATGATCATAGATTTTTTTAATTTTGAAAGGTAATCGATAAATAATATTCCTTCTAAGTGATCCATTTCATGTTGAATACATGTAGCAAGTAAACCCTCTGCCTTTAATAATTGTTTTTTTCCATTATAATCAAGGTATTCTACATCACATTTGCTTGGTCTATCTATCTCAGCAAATTGTTCAGGCACTGATAAACAACCTTCTTCGTGTGTGTTTTTAATCGGATCTTTATTTAAAATAACTGGATTTACAAAATATCTAGGTTCTTTTTTCCCGTCTTTATTAATATCCATCACTATAATTCTTTTTGGGATGCCAATTTGAATTGCTGCAAGACCTATACCATTAGCATCATACATTGTATCCAACATATCACTCATGAGTTTTTGTTCTTCTTTACCAACACTTTCAACAGGTTTTGAAATCTGTCTAAGCAATTTATTTGGTTCAGTGATTATAGTTTTAACAGCCATTACGAATTATTTTATTATAATTTCTAAACTTTTAAAGGAAGAACTTTTAATAAAAGTTTATTCCTA
>JAOHEU010000026.1 GCA_028097645.1 Candidatus Pelagibacter sp.
TAGTTGCTCAATATTTAATGAAAGATATCTATGGTTTAAACATGCAAGTAAATCAGAAAAAAAATGGGGAACCCCTGTTTATTTACAGCTTGCTATTATAAAAATGGAATCAGATTTTGATTGGCTTGCAAAACCACCTAGACAAAAACTTTTTAAAGTAATTCCCTATAAAAGACCCTCAACTTCATTTGGATATTCTCAAGCTGTGAATGGTACTTGGGAGCAATATAAAAAAGAAACAGGAAATAAACTTGCAGTCAGAACTAGGTTTAAGGATAGTGTTGATTTTATTGGGTGGTATACAAGTAAGTCTAGTTCTATTTTAAATATATCTAAAACTGATGCTTTTAAACAGTATGTTGCTTATCATGAGGGATGGGGAAATTATAAACATTACAAAAAAAATAAAAAGATAATTAATTTAGCAAAAAGAGTTGAGAAACAATCTAATGTTTATAAAAATCAACTAAAAGAATGTAGTAGCTCGCTAAGTAGAAATAAATATATTATTTTTTAGATAATTCTTTTTTTAACTCTAAATCAACAGAGTCTATTCTTTTTGTATTTTTAGCGAGTGTTAAATACATTGTTGGAGTTACATAGAGTGTAAAGAAAGTAGAAATTATCATCCCCCCAAGTATAGTTGCTCCCACAGCCAATCTAGAAGCTTCACCGGCACCTGGTCCAATATTTCCTATTACTAGAGGCAGCATTGCTATCATGGTACTTATAGATGTCATCATAATGGGTCTAAATCTCAATTCACAAGCTTCCTTAACTGAGTCTTCTATTTTTTTTCCAGTAGTTCTTATTTGATTTGCATAATCAACTATCAAAATACTATTTTTTGTTGAGATACCAATCAGAATTACTAAAGCAATTTGAGAAAATATATTTATTGAACTATTTAAGAATAAAATAAATACCAATCCTCCAAAAACAGCCAATGGAACAGTTAG
Organism: Candidatus Pelagibacter sp.; assembly: GCA_028097645.1. Next base: position 960 of record JAOHEU010000026.1, read on the forward strand.
CATAATTATAAATGGATGAATAAACGAATTAAACGTAGCAGCCATTACCAAATAAGCAGTTAGTAAACCAAGAGCAAAAATTATATAAAGTTCATTTGTTGTTTCTTTAACTTCCTCAGACTCACCTTTCCAAGTAATTTGATTAGTGGGTGCCACTTCCGCCATTATATTTTCTAAATATTCAATTGCCTCAAATAAAGAATAATTTTCATTTATATTTGCTGAAATGGTTACAGCTCTTTGTCTATCATATCTTGCTAATACTTTTGCTGAGCCTTCTTCCCTTAGGTCAACTAAGTTTGATAATGAGATTAATTCTCCAGTTATGTTAGATCTTACAAAAAGTTTACTTAGACTATCTTTATCTTTTCTATCAAAAAGATATTGTTGAAGAATAATCGGATATTCTTTACCTAGTTTATTAAACGTAGTAACTCTTTTGCCACCATATAGTGTCTCTAATGTTTGGCCAATAGATTTAGTTGATATTCCTAAATCCTTAGCTTTATTTTTATTGATAACTAATTTTACTTCTGGTTTGTTTCTATTATAGTCTGACTCAATTCTAGATAGTCCTCTATTTCTTCTTAGTTTATTTATAACTTCATTTTGAATTTCTTCTAATTCATCATAGGTACTTCCTAAAATTACCATTTGAACTGGCTTATTATAATTAGATACTCTTATGGACTGAGGTGAAATTGGAAATGCTAAAGTTTGAGGCACGGTTACTATTTTACCTATAGCCTGTCGCATTATTGTCATTGAATCTTTTTCTCGTTTTTTCCAGTCTTCAAGTAAAGCAATAATAATAAAACTATTAAATGAATTTGCAGAGCTTCCAAAACCTGGAACTCTCATTATAAATTTATCATAAGGACTATTCTCAGCTTGAAGTAAGGGAAGCAATCTTTTTTCTACTACTTGAGCTTTTTCTTGCGTGTAATCAAAAGAACTTCCTTCATCAGTAAATCCAATGACTAAATAAACACCTCTATCTTCTTTTGGAAGAAGCTCTTTAGTTGTGTACATGAATAAAGCAACAGAACCTGCAATGATTAAAATAATAAATGTTATTATCGTTTTCTTTTTATTTAACCAGTAATCTAATGTTTCTCTATAAAAATTAGAAAAACCTTGAAAAAAAACATTAAATTTTCTAACAAAAAAACCAGAACTTGTTTTTTTATATAAAAACTTACTACCTAACATTGGTGAAAGTGTTAATGCAACGAATGATGAAACAACTATAGAAAATGATAGAGCTATAGCAGTTTCTCTAAATAAAGTTCCAGATATTCCCTTAATAAAAATTAATGGAATGAATACAGCAAGTAAAATCAAAGTTGTTGCAATAATTGCAAAGGTTATTTGTTTTGAGCCTTTGTAAGCCGCAATCAAAGGGCTTTCTCCATTTTCTATTCTTCTATATATTGCATCAGTCATAATAACCGAGTCATCAGTTATAATTCCAATCGCAAGTATAAAACTAAGAAGTACAAAAATATTTATTGATAAATCAAATAGATAAATACCTAAAAATGATGCAATTAAGCTGACTGGCAGTGCAACAGCAGGAACGATCACTGCTTTTATATTTCCCAAAAATAAATAAATTATTATTACTACCAATATAAATGCAATCGCTAAAGTTTTATAAACTTCATCAATAGCAGCTTTAACATATGTGGCTCTATTAAATGAAACTTCTAACTTGAGACTGTCGGGTAAAGTTTTTCTAACTTCTTTAATCTTTTTTTGAATTTCATTTGATAGTTCAACTGTTGAGGCTCCACTTTTTGCGTAAATTCCTATTCCAACTGTTTTTTGATTCAAATTATTTTTACTTTGAGATTTAAATAATGTTTTTTCTGAAACAGGACCCAATTCTACATTTGCAACGTCTGATAATCTTACAATTTTATCTTTTGTTTTTTTAATTGGTAAAAATTTTAATTCGTTAATATTTGTATAAGATTTATCTAAGTTAATTGTTAAATCTATATTATCTGCTTCTAAAGTCCCTGCAGGCAAGCTTATATTCTCATTTCTTAGTGCATTTTCGACTTCTTGAATAGTCATGTCATTTGCAGCTAATTTGATAGGGTCAATCCAAACTCTTACACTTAATTCTCTAAGCCCTCCAAGTAGAATTCTTCCAACACCTTTTACACTTGAAAAAGCATCGACTAAATATCTATCTGCATAATCGCCAAGTTCTAAATCAGACCAGGTTAATGAAGAAACTGAAAGCCACATTGTTGTAGTGAAACCAGCTGCTTGTTTTAATATCTGTGGGGCATCTGCCTCTGAGGGAAGAGCATCTACTATTCTTGCTACTCTTTCTCTTATATCATTTGCAGCATCATCAAGCTCAATATCTGTATCAAACTCTATGTTAATACTGCTTCTTCCATTTTCAGACTTAGAGTCGATATTCTTAATTCCCTCCGCACCTCCTATGACATCCTCTATTAATTGTGTTATTTCTTGATCGATAATTGGAGCTGATGCAGACTTATAATCAACTTTGACTTGGACCACAGGTGGTTGTAAACCATCTGGTAACTCTCTAACAGGCAGTTCTGAGTAAACAAATAAACCAAATACAATAAGAATTAAAGACATAACCCATGCTACAACAGGTCGTTTTATGCTTACTTCAGTGATGTACATCTATTTATTTTTTCTCTGTCTCAGATTTTTTAAAAGGGTTTAATTTTTTTAACCAATCAAACTTACTTTTTTTTGTTTCAGTCTTAGCTGGCTTACCTTTTTTTTTCCAACTTGATGCTTTTTGTTTTGAGCCATATTTAATTGGTTTAATCTTTCCATTAGGTCTTGTTTTTTTTAAACCTTCAGCAACTACTGTGTCACCCTCTTCAAGGCCAGTTTTTATTTCTACAATTCCTTTTTTTCTTAGTCCAATTTCTACTGGTATTTTTTTTACAGTATTTTCTTTATCTACTTTATATACATAAACATTATCACCTTCCATTATCAAGCTAGTATCAAGAATACTTAATGAATTTCTTTCATTATAATTAATAGATACTTCTAATAGTGAGCCAGATAAAAGTTCGTTATTAGGGTTATTAAGTTTAATCCTTACCGGCAAAGATCTTTTGTTTGTATCAATTCTGCTTGCAGTAGACTCTACAGTTCCAGGATAATTTTTAAGAGCATTTCCAGAAAATTCTATATCTACGTTCTGACCTTTTTTTACATACGGTGCGAATGTTTCGGGTATATCTACATCAACGAACAGAACTGAAGTATCTTCTAAATTTAATATAATTGAGCTTTGCGATACGTCTATATCGTTAGAAAAATTTCGTTTACCAATAATTCCATCGAAAGGAGTAGTTATGTTTCTATTCTTTAATTTCGCAATTACATCTCCCGTTTTAACTTTTGTATTAAATTTAATTGGTTCTAATATTTCATATTTTTCAATGTTAAAGGATTTAATTTGAGCTGGAACTGCGGTTCCAAATGTTTCAATTGTGTTTTGAAATAATTTTTGCTCAACAACCTTAACAATTATTCCAGGAGGAGGTCTTTTACTAAATTTTTTTTTAAAATGATTGCCAATCATTGTTCTTGCAACAATCACAGCTGCAATTATAAAAAAAAATATTATTACTATAGAAATTATTTTAGTTGATCTTTTCATATTTTAGTTTCTCCCATACTCTGACCATGAGCCATCGTAAATTGTCGGCATATATTTATCATTTATTAAAGAATAAGCTAGAGCCAATACACTCGCAGTTACCCCTGAGCCACATGAAAATACAAGATTTTTATCAAAGTCAAAGTTTAATGACTTAAATCTTTCTAAGATTTTATCATTGCTGATAAATGTATGGTCATCATTAATTAATTCTTTAAAAGGTAAGCAAAAAGAATTTTTTATTGATCCACTTCTTAAACCTTTTCTAGGTTCTGCAACTTTACCTTCAAATCTTTCTCTACTTCTTGCATCAATGACATTGAAATCATTTTTATCAATATTATCATCTATCTGTTTTTTACTTTTAACAAGCTCTATATTTTCTTTACATGAATAGATGGAATTTTTAGTGACTACTTCCTTATTGTTTATAATTTTATTTTCTTTTTTCCATTTCTTAAATCCACCATCAAGAATATGAACTAGTTTTGGATCATGTCCAAAGTAAATTAAGTTATACCAACACCTACATGAGCTTATTACATCTGAATTATCATAAATTACAATTTCATCTTTATTTTCAATACCCATATCTCCCATAATTTTTCCCCATGAATTTAAATCTGTTAGCATATGGGGCAGGTCAGTATTTGTTTTTGAATTCTTATCTAGATCAAAAAAAATTGCATTTGGTATGTGTTCTTTTAGATATTCCTCAAAGCCATTTCTATTTGTTTGTGGCATATGCCAGGAACAATCAATAATTTTTACATTATGGATATTTTTCTCTAACCAATTCGTATCAACTAAAGACATTCTATCTCTTCTCTAAATATTTTTGATGATATTCTTCTGCTGGACAATAATTTTTTACCAAAGAAGTTTTTGTTACAATTTTTCCTGAAAATTTAATATTTTCCTCTTTAATTACTTTTTCTGAAATTTCTTTTTGTTGATCATTTAAATAAAAAATCTCACTTCTATACTGAGTTCCAAAATCTGGACCCTGAGAATTTAAAGTTGTTGGGTCATGAATTTCAAAAAAAATTTTTAAAATTTTTTCATAAGAAATAATTTTTGGATCAAAGTCTAATTTTACTACTTCCGCATGATTAGTAGTTCCGGTACATACTTCTTTATATGTTGTTTCACCGCTGTTGCCTCCACAATAACCCACTTCTGTTTTAACAACCCCATCAAGTTTACTAAACTTAATTTCTGGTCCCCAAAAACATCCCAAACCTAAAATTGCTATTTCCATTGATAATTAACTTAATTAATTTAAAGTTAATCATATGTTGTCTAAAAATCAATTGGGCTTTTTTTACATGTTCATTTCAGTATGTGCATTTTCATTAATGGATGTCATAGTTAAGTGGTCTGATGAATATCCAGTAGGAGAAGTGTTATTTTTTAGAGGTTTCTTTGGAATAATACCTCTTTTATTTCTTATACCTAAAGATAGGTACTTTGATTTTTATAAAACTAATCGACCATTGTTACATTTAAAAAGATGTTTAGCTGGTTTGATTGCATTAATGTCAATATTTATTGCTTTAAGAAATTTACCTCTTGCAACAGTCGTTAGTATTTCTTTTGCCGCTCCAATATTTACAACTATTTTTTCAATTTTTTTATTAAATGAGAAAGTTGGATTTTATAGATGGTTAGCAGTTTTGGTGGGTTTTATTGGGATCATAGTTATTTCAGAACCAGGTTTTAGCTCATTAAATCTTTACTACATATATCCTATTATTTTTTGTTTAGGTTTGTCGTATGTTGCAATTTCAATTAGAAAATTATCTACAACAGAGCCTGTCTGGCTAATTAGTTTTTTCTTTTCATTCTCCATAATGGTTTTGAGTTTTTTTACTTTTTATCAGAATTGGATTATGCCAAATATGATAGATCTAATTTTACTTTCAATGATAGGTATATTGGGAGGTTTAGCGAATTTATGGCTATCTCAATCTTATAAACTTTCAGAAGTAAGTTTAGTTTCTCCACTGAAGTATTTAGCTTTAATTTTTGCTATAATTTTTGGTTATATAATTTGGGACGAAATACCCACTTCAAAAACTCTAATAGGAGCTTTGCTGGTAATTTTTTCTTCATTCATAATATTTAAAAGAGAAATGACTTTAAATAAACGTGTATCGGTTGCAAGACATGAGTAATACCCCTACATATTGGAATACTGCAAAAAAATATTTATCTAAAAAAGATAAAGTCATGTCATTTTTGATTAATAAATATAAATCTCCGTCAGAAAAAATTTTAACAACTAGAAAAGATGTTTTTTTTTCACTTTGTAAAAGTATTATTGGTCAACAAATTAGTGTTGCTGCGGCAAACTCAGTTTTTTTTCGATTTAAAAAAAAATGTAAAAATAAGATTAATGCTAAAACAGTTAATAACTTATCATTTGCTCAATTAAAATCATGTGGTCTTAGCAAGCAGAAAGTAAAAGGTATTCAAAGTTTATCAAAGCAAATTCTTGACAAATCTTTTAATCCAAGAATTATATCTAAAATGTCAGATGAAGATGCGATACTATATCTTTCCCAATTGAGACAAATTGGAAGATGGTCAGCTGAAATGATTTTACTGTTTACATATAATCGATCTAATATTTGGCCAGTTCAAGATATAGGTTTATTAAGAGCTATCTCAAAAAATTATAAAAAAAAATATTTACCACCTGAAAGTTATGTAAATTTATTGAATAAAAGATTTTCACCATATTGTTCTGTTGCAACTTGGTATCTATGGAGAAGTATAGATCCAGAACCTATTCAGTACTAAATCCTTCTATTACCTGCATATGTCTAATGGTAGTATCTTTTGCAATATCCCATCCAGCTAAATATTCCTTGCTATTATGGCATTCTATAGCCTTTTCATAACTTGGAAACTCCCATACAACTGTTCTAACAAAATTATCACCCTCAAATGTTTTGTGATTTCCACCTCTTACTAAAGGAACTCCCCCAAAACTTTTGATAATTGGCGTTACAGTTTCCGCATATTTTTTTAAATTATCTTGATTTTCAACTTTAACATATAAACTGATCCAATAAGCTTTCATTATTTCTCCCTTTTAAAATTTTTTAGTTATGATAGTAAAATTCATGGCTGACAAATTAATTATCACTTTTGATGAGTATAACAAAATTGTTGAAAAGTTAGCAATCGAGATTCATAAAAAATATAAACCAACAGTTTTGGTTGGAATAATGAGGGGTGCAGCTCCAATATTAGACATTCTTTCAAGAATATTAAAACTACCAACTGCTTATATTGTTATTCAGAGTTATTCAGGAGAAGGAATGGAAGATAAACAGGGTCAACTAATGTTTGCAAGAGAAATTAGTTCTTTAGCTGAGAGTAAAGATTATAACAAAGTACTTCTAGTAGATGATCTATCAGATACAGGTTTAACATTAAATAAAAGTATAGAGTGGCTAAAAAATTATGGTCCAACTAAAGATTATATAAAAGAGGTTAAAACAGCTTGTTTATGGAAAAAAAAATCATCAACTTTTGAACCTGATTTTTGTCCAATAAGATTAGATACAGATCCATGGATTGTTCAGCCAACCGAACATTATGAAGAATTATCTATAGAAGAAATTATTAAAAGAAATAATTAATAGGGCTAGAATTAACTAGCCCTATTAAATTTTTTAATTAAGCAACTGCAAAGCTTATTACACTTAATATTGCAATAACAAATATTGCTGGCGATGTAGATGAAAATTTACCAGTGAATATTTTAATTAAAGCATAAGACACAAATGCTAAAGCAATACCGTTACTAATACTGTAGGTAAGTGGCATTGCAATCATAGCTAAAATTGCTGGAGCAGATTCTCCAATATCGTCCCATTCGATATCTGTAATGTTTCTAACAAATAAAACAGATACAAATAATAAAGCTGCACCATCAATTTGTTTTGGTAAACTAGTTGCTAAAGGAGCAAAAAATATACATGCTAAAAACAACAGTCCAATTACTAGAGATGTCATTCCTGTTCTACCACCAGCTTTTACACCAGCGCCAGACTCTACATAACTTGTAACAGTTGTTGTCCCCATCATTGCACCTGCAACTGTACCAACACTATCAGATAACATAGCTTTATTGATATCTTGAAGTTTACCTTGTTTATCAACTTTACCAGCAACGTTTGCAACTGATGTCAATGTTCCCGCAGTATCAAAAAAGTCGATGAATAATAAAGTAAATATTACTGTTGACATTCCCGCAGTCAGTGCTGCTGATAAATCAAACTCAAAAAGATAAGTCATTGGTGGGGGTGAACTCACGAGACCATTAAAATTGGCTAATCCTGCAGCCCAAGAAATAATACTGAATACTAAAATTCCTATTATAATATTCCCTTTAATATTCATCTTTTCCATTACAATGATTGCAATAAATGTTGCACATCCCAATAAAACTATTGGGTTACTTAAATCACCTAGCTTTACCAGAGTAACTGGATCATCAACTACGACTTCCATGATTTGCAATCCAATAATTGCTAAGAATAAACCAATTCCCGCACCAATTCCTAACTTAAGACTTTTAGGAATTGAATTTATTAACCAAGCTCTAATGGGTGTAAGAGATATTATTAAAAATAATACACCAGCAACCAGTACTGCACCTAAAGCCTCTTGAGGTGTGTAGCCCATTCCTGCACAAACTCCAAAAGCAACAAATGCATTAATTCCCATTCCTGGTGCAAGTCCAATTGGCCAAGTTTTTCCATAAAAAGCCATTATAAAACATGCAAGTGCTGTTGCTAATATTGTTGCGGTATATACTGCGCCGAAATCAAAGAAACCTTTTTCGGGTCCGGCAAATTCTCCCGATAAGATAAATGGATTTAAAAACATTATATAAGCCATAGTTAAGAACGTTGTTGTTCCAGCTACTACTTCTGTTTTAAAATCTGTTTTGTGTTTTTTATAATTAAAATAATTTTCAAGCATTTGTCCTCCTAATAATGGACAATTATTT
>JAOHEU010000027.1 GCA_028097645.1 Candidatus Pelagibacter sp.
AAAGCGAGTTTTTCAACATTATCATAATCAATTAATTCAGACTCTTTATCAACATCGTAACCAATCGCATTAAACCATTTACCTGACATTGAAATTTTTAATCCATGTGTAATGTGACCACCAGAGTTTAAACTCATTCCCATAAATGTATCTCCTGGATTCAATAAAGCTAAAAATACTGCTCCATTAGCTTGTGCTCCAGAATGAGGTTGAGCATTTGCAAATTCACAATTAAATAATTTTTTTAATCTTTCAATTGCAAGATTTTCAGCAACATCAACATGTTCACAACCATTATAGTATCTTTTACCAGGATAACCCTCTGCATATTTATTAGTTAAAACAGATCCTTGAGCCTCTAACACAGCTTGAGAAACTATATTTTCAGATGCAATTAATTCAATATGTTGCTGTTGTCTTATTAACTCATCATTAATAGCTTTATAAAGTTCAGGATCTTTTAAAGATAAACTGTCCTCAAAAAAACTTTTATAGCTATCGTTTAAATATTTTTTTTCACTAGACATAATTATATTTTTTTTATTCGTTTCAAGTGTCGTCCACCTTCAAATTTTGTATTTAAAAAGGCAATAACACAGGTTAAAGCTAATTTTTTATTCAGTAATCTTGAACCTAATGTAATAATATTCGCATCATTATGCAATCTAGATAATTTCGTTGATTTTAAATTAAAACATTGTGCGGCACGAATATTTTTATGTCTATTTGCCGCAATATTCATTCCCATTCCTGAACCACAAACTAAAATACCAAAGCTATTTTTGTTAGTTTTAACTTTTTTAGCTACTTTGTGGGCAAAATCAGGATAATCAACTCTATCATCATTATATGGACCCATATCTTTAAATGATATTTTCTTTTTTGATAAATGTAATTTTATATGTTCTTTTAATTTATATCCAGCGTGATCTGATGAAATAAATATTTTTCTCAAATTAATTAAATTTATGATCCAATACGCAAGCTACTAGGTGAATTCTATTTTCCTCACCTCCATTAAACGCATTATGATATTTAGTATTATTAGTAATCCACACAGAACCATCGGCAGGCAAATGTTTAGCAACATTATCTATAACCATATGACATCCTGGGTTTGTAATTATTGGTATATGTAATCTGGGCTCTGGATCTCTATGCCAACTTAATGTTGATCTAGGTTGTTTTAATAAAATTCTAACTCTTCCTAATTTATATTTTGAGGATAAAACATCAAACACTTCTTTAAAGTAGGTATTTTTGTAATCCTCAATAAATTCTGAATAAGCAGACTCATTAATTTTTTCATCTCTTATCTGTTCTTTTCCCGAAGAGTCAGGATAAGTCCAAAAAACTCCTCTTGCTTTATGACCTTTTATTGAGTCAGGGTTACCAGGTATCTGCGTGAGAGATATTGCTCCAAAATTGCTAATACCCTCTGGACCATCAAAATTTTTGATTTTTATAATTTCTCTATATGCCTTTTGTAATTCAGATATATTAAACTTTATGTCTTGTTTTTGAAAATCTTTAAAATCTAGCGTCATTATGTATATTTTTTACCCTTAATAATTGTTTAATACCCTTTTTGAATTATATTTGTATATTACATTTGTCGCATTTTTAAAGAAAATTAAAATATGATCACAGGAAAATATCCAAGCTTGAGACTTAGACGGAATAGAAAGTATTCTTGGTCAAGAAAGCTAATTCAGGAAAATACTCTTAGTCCGAGTGACTTCATATTACCTATATTTTTAATCGATGGATCTAATAAGAAAGAATCAATTAAATCTATGCCGGAAGTTTATAGATATACAATTAACAGGTTGTCCCAAATCATTGATAAAGCAATTAGAAATGAAATACCAATGGTTGCTCTTTTTCCAAAAACTCAAAATAATTTAAAAGATGAAATTGGCTCAGAGTCACTAAATGAAAATAACCTAGTTTGTAGAGCAATAATTGAAATTAAGAAGAGATATAAAAATCAAATAGGTATCATGTGTGATGTAGCTTTAGACCCCTATACCTCTCATGGACATGACGGACTAATTAAGTCTAATCAGATTATAAATGATGAAACAATAAAAGTTTTAGTAAATCAATCCTTGATACAAGCTGAAATGGGCTGTGATGTGTTGGCTCCATCAGACATGATGGATGGAAGAATAGGAAAAATAAGAAAAGCTCTTGATAAATCAAACTATCAAAATGTTCAAATTTTATCTTATGCTGCGAAATATGCTTCAAGTTTTTATGGACCATTTAGAGATGCTGTAGGATCTAAAGGATCATTAAAAGGAGACAAAAAAACATATCAAATGGACTTTAGAAATAGCGATGAAGCTTTAAGAGAAGTCGCCCTAGACATTAAAGAAGGTGCAGATATGGTGATGGTAAAACCTGGAATGCCTTATTTAGATATAATCAAATCAGTAAAAGAAAAATTTAAGATACCAGTATTTGCTTATCAAGTTTCTGGTGAATATAGTTTAATTTCAAATGCCATACAAAAAAAATTAGTTAATGATGATGTGGTTTTAGAAAGCCTGATGAGCTTCAAAAGAGCTGGAGCAAATGCTATTGTTAGTTACTATGCAGATAGAATTAATAAAATTTTAAAATAATTATTTTAAGGAATTGATAAATAATAATCTACTATTTGGATAGTTCAAATTATTTGGCTTTAATATTGTTTTATCGAGATAATCACTTACCAATTTAAGTCCATTCAATAAAGTTTTTAAGTCACTTACTTCTATATCTTTATCAATTAAAAAATTGGGTACATATTTTTTTTCAGTTGATGAACTAGCATAATAGACAGTTTTATTTTCAATGGTGTCTTTTTCAACTAGACTTTCAAGTTCAAGGTCATAACCAAGAACTTTTAATAAATCTAATTCCCAGAAAATATATTTTTTTAACCAATCTTTATTAACTAAAATAAAAAAAAGATCTTCAATTAATTGATAGATTTTAATATTTGATTGAGAGTCTGCAGTAAGAATTTTGATCAGATTTGTTGCAGAAGTTATGCATGATAGTTTTTGTTTATGGTCAAAATATAAAGGGCTGTATGCATTTAAAATCTCTACCTTAAAATAACCAATTCTATTTTCGCTTTTAGAACTATAATTTATGTGTAGTCTATTACCTATTTGCAAATAATTTTTGATTTTTTTAGAAGTCCCCCCAAAAATTATACCTGAAATCTTTCCTCGATCTTTTGTAAATATTTCTGCAATTAATGAATTTTCACTATATCTGTTTTTGCTAATTAAAAAACCTTCATCAATCCAGTTCATAATTTATTTATTTTAAATTTTTTAAGCATTCTATAGCAGCATTTTGTTCGGCATCTTTTTTGGATTTACCCGAACCAAAAAAAAATTTTGTATTAGGAAGTTTAACACCTACTTTAAATGATGGTTTGTGACGAGGCCCAATGTTTGAGATAAGTTTATAAACTGGAAGCTTTTTAAAATTTTTTAATGTTAATTCTTGTAGGGTTGTTTTTGCATCAATTTGAGTAATAATACTTCCTTTAATATGATTTTTCCAAAGCTCCAAGATTACTTTTTCAGTTATCATTAAATTTTTATCAAGATAAATTGCTCCTATTAATGCTTCACAACAATCAGAGACTATCTTATCTTCAATTATTATTTTCTTATTATTTGGATTTAAAGTTAAAATATATTTTTCTAAGTTAATTTTTTTTGCAATTTCTAAGCACGTTTTTTTATTTACAAGTGATGCAAATTTTTTATCAAGTATACCCTCTTTTTCATCTGGATAAATTTCTAAAAGTTTTTTAGCAATTACTAATCCAAGAACTCTATCACCTAAAAACTCTAATTTTTCATTATTATTTTTTGAATCAAAGCTTTTGTGAGTAAGAGATTTAATTAGTAAGTCAAAATTTTTAAATTTAAAATTAATTTTCTTTTGCAATTCCTGGTAGTTAATTTTCATTAATTAATTCGATCAAAAGTTCTGTTAAATCTAATTGATTTATGCCATTTCCAAAATGTAAAAATGCTACCTACTTTTCTATCAGAGGAAAAAAAAATAAATTGTGCCTTACCAACTAAATTGTCTTTATGAACATAACCAACACTTGATAAAAATCGACTATCCTTAGAACAATCTCGGTTATCCCCTAGAAAAAAATAGTGATCTTGAGGTACTTCAAATACATCTGAATTTTGATAAGTATAGTTTTTTAAATAAACTGTATGAAATTTTTTGCCACTAGGTAATTTTTCTTCAAATCTATAAACATCTATTATTCTATTGCCACAATTAATTTCTATTTTATTTTTAATTTTAGATTTTAAAATCTCACTATTATTTAAATATAAGTTTGCATCAATAAATTGAATCTTGTCACCAGGAAGTCCCACCAGTCTCTTTATATAATCTGTTCTATTATCAGCTGGTGTTTTAAAAACTATTACATCTCCTCTTTCTGGTGAATTAAAAAAAACCCTTTTATTTAAAATTGGAGGACTAAATGGAAAGGAATGCTTACTGTAACCGTAAGAATATTTCGTTACAAAAATCCTGTCACCGACAAGCAATGTGGGTTCCATTGATGATGAGGGAATATAAAATGGCTGAATAAATAAAGATCTAATAACTACAGCTATTACTAACGCATAAAAAAGAGTTTTTATATTTTCAGAAAAAAAACTTTTGTCTAATTTCATGATTTTTCAATTATTGCAAAAGCTGTTGAATATTCTTTTTCATCTGAAATAGACAAGAAACAATTGAAATTTTTAACCTTAAATTCTTTTTTTATAATTTGAGTTATTTTTTTTGTTTTAGCATAATAAGGTTTACCTAATTTATCATTCATTATCTCTATATCTTTGAAATTTAAATTGTATCTAAACCCTGTCCCAAGAGCTTTAGCAAAAGCTTCTTTTGCAGCAAATCTTTTTGAGAAATATCCAATTTTATTTTTTGATAAATTTGATAATTTAAGTTCATTAGTACTGTAAATTCTATCTTTAAACTTATGATTTTTGATTGAGTCTTTAATTCTTTTGTTTTCGATTATATCAACACCAATACCTAAAATTTTCATAATTTAATTTTTAATTAATCTTTTAAATTTTTTAATCACGCTTGAAAAACCAAAAAATATAGACTCTCCAATTATAAAGTGCCCTATATTAAATTCTTCAATCTCTTTGATTTTGCTTAATATTTTTGTTGTTTTATAATCAAGTCCGTGACCAGCGTGAACTTCAATATTATGTTTATTTGCTAAAATTGAACATTTTTTAATTCTGTTTAATTCATTAGTATATTTTTTTTTTGACTTTACGAGATTGGAAATCTTACCTGTATGAATTTCAACACAATCAACATTAAGCTCTTTTGACAATAATATATCCTTAATCGAAGGATTTATGAATAAACTAGTACGTATTTTTTTTCTTTTAAATTTTTCAATAATCTTTTTTAGTTTTTTTTTATGCTTTTTTAGGTTTAATCCACCTTCTGTAGTTATTTCTTTTCGATTTTCTGGGACAAGACAAACATAATTCGGTTTTATTTTAAGAGCATTAGTTATGATTTTATCATTCATAGAAATTTCAAGATTAACTAAAACCTTTTTTGTTTTACAAATTTTTTTAGCATCTAAATCGTTTATGTGCCGTCTATCCTCTCTTAAATGAATAGTAACAGAGTCAGCCCCCATCTTTACAGCATTTAAAGCTGCATAATATGGATCTGGATGTCTTTCACCTCTAGCATTCCTTAAGGTAGCCACATGATCAATATTTACTCCTAATCTTTTCACTTAATAAATCTACTTCCAGGGGTAGTTATAGGTATTGATTTTAAATCTTGAGGTAGTTGTTTTGCTGTAAAGGTAGGAACATCAATTTTTAAATGTGATATAATTCCGGTTTTAATCTTAAGTGATTTTTTAGTTGATCTATCTATTATAGATGCAAAGCCTAAAAGTTTAGCCTTAGCTTTTTTGATTAACTTAACACATTCTAAGCTTGACTTACCTGTAGTTATTACATCTTCAATAATTAGAACTTTTGAACCTTTCTTAATATTAAAGCCTCTTCTTAATTTAAATTTTCCATTTACCCGTTCACAAAATATTGTTTCTTTTTTCAAAAGTTTACCTATTTCATAACCAATAACTATACCACCCATTGCTGGTGCTAAAATTAAGTCAATATTTTTGTATTTTTTTTTAATTTTTTTTGCAAGGGATTTGCATATATTTTCAGCTAAATGTGGAAAACTTAAAAGTTTAGCACATTGAATGTATTTAGATGAATGTAAACCAGAAGATAGTACGAAATGACCCTCTAAAAGAGCGTTAGTCTTTTTTAAAATATCTAAGGATTTTTTGAGTGAAAGCATTTCTTTTATCTTCGTGTCTGATTATCTTAAATTTTATACTCTTTTGCTTAAGCTCTGCAATAAAATTTGTAAAGTTTTTAAGGTTAGTAATGATTAATCTAAATTTAAAATTAATATACTTTGTATTTTTACCGGCCATTTCAACATTTGAAATATTAAGTTTATGGCTACCTATCAATGAGCTTATATCACCTAATTGACCTGGTTGATCGGGTAATGAAATCCATAAAGTTGTATTATATTTCTTTGCCTTTTCCTCTTTTTGCTCTCCTTTATCATGCCAATATCTTCTAATAGCAGCTCTTGCTTTTCCTGTTTTAGTAGTTGGAATCCAATGAAGTGAAGGTGATTGATTTTTAGATGTAATTATATATACCCTGTCTCCATTCCTCAATACTTCCTGTAGTTCAGATTTATTTCCATTAATTTCGCATCCGATAGCAGTGTTTCCTATTTTTGTATGTACTGCATAGGCAAAATCTATTGGGGTTGCATCTTTTGGCAATTTAATAACTGATCCCTTAGGAGTAAAACAAAAGACATTTTCTTGGAACATTTGAAGTTTAGTATATTCATAAGAGTGTTCTGGATTTTCATTTTTTTCAATAATTTCAACAAGATCTTTTAGCCAGTCATATTCTTTCCAACTTAAAGAGTTAAATTTTTCTGAAGATTTATATTTCCAATGAGAAGCTACCCCTCTTTCAGCAAATTCATGCATTTCATGTGTTCTTATTTGTATTTCAATTGGTTTTTTATTAGATCCAATTACAGACGTATGAAGTGATTTATAACCATTTATTTTTGGTGATGATATGTAATCTTTAAATTTACCAGGTATACAATTCCATCTTTTATGAAATATGCCTAAAGTTTTGTAGCACTCATCAACAGTAGATAGAGTAATTCTAAATCCAATAATATCTGTAATTTGCTCTAATGAAATTCTTTTTTTTTGTACTTTACGCCAAATTGAGAAAGGTGTTTTTTCACGCCCATGTATTTCAGCATTAATATGATTGTCATTTAATATTTCACTTAGCTCAAATGAAAGAGACTCGAATAAATCTTTCTTATCTGATTTAATTTCATCTAATTTCTTTTTTATTAATTCTCTTGCATCATTGTTTAAAATTTCAAAAGAGAGATCTTCTAATTCATCTCTAATTCTGTGCATTCCCATTCTATCAGCTAAAGGAGCATAAATTTCCATAGTCTCTTGAGCTATTCTTTGCCTCTTCTCTATTTTGGGAATTGCCTTAATTGTTCTCATATTGTGAAGACGATCAGCAATTTTAACTAACAAAACTCTTATATCTTTTGAAGTCGCTAAAATTAATTTTCTAAAATTTTCTACTTTAGAATTAGAACCTGCGGTATTCTCAAAAACAGAGATTTTTGTAACACCATTAACTAAATCAGCAACTTCATCACCAAATTCATTTTTTATGGTTTCGTAGGTTGCAAAAGTATCTTCTATTGTGTCATGAAGTAAGCCAGTAGTAATTGTTGCGCTATCTAATTTTAGCTCAGTTAAAATATTAGCCACCTCAATTGGGTGAACTGAGTAAGGGTCACCCGAAGCTCTTTTTTGATTTTGATGCGCTTTAACAGCAAAATTAAAAGCTTTGTCTAATCTCTCGGGATTTAAAAATTTATTATAAACTTTTACTTTATTTATTAAATCGTTCGAATTAAGCATTTCTTATTATAACATTAATTCAAATTTGATTAATAGATCTAATATCTTTATTTGAGAGTGAAAAAATTAGCTTTTTTATATTGGTTTTCTTAACTGGATGAACCCAATCCTTTTCAAGATCAAAAAGAGGAAATAAAACAAAACTTCTTTCATGCATCCTAGAATGAGGTAGATTTAATTTACCTTTTAAAACTATTCCATCAAAATCAATTATATCTATGTCGCAAGTTCTAGGAGAATTTTTATAAGTTTTTTTTCTTCCTAATTTAACTTCTATGATCTTGCATAAATTCAACAATTCCAAAGGCTTAAGATTACAAAAAACCTTCAGAACAATATTTAAAAATTTTGGTTTATTTGGATCTGGCCAAGATGGAGTCTCATAATAATTAGATACAGAATTAAAATTAATATTATTTTGCAATAAAAGGGATTTAGCTTTTTCAATGTTAGCTATTCTATTTCCTAAATTTGACCCTATACCTAAAAAAATATTTTTAGCTTGATTTTCTGATGTATCTTGCTTTATCACGATTCCAATCTCTATTTTTTTTAGTAGCTCTTTTATCGAATTGCTTTTTACCTTTTGCAACTGCTAACTCAACTTTTGCCTTTCCTTTTTTAAAATACATTTTTGTAGGGACAATAGTAAATCCATCTCTTTGCATTTTTCCTATTAATTTATTGATTTCCTTTTTATTTAATAAAAGTTTTCTTTCATCTGTAGGATTGTGATTAGAATAACTTGCCTGTTTATAAGCAGATATATGAGAATTAATCAAAATTAATTCACCATTTTTTTCAACAGCATAAGAGTCGGCTATATTTATCTTTCCATCTCTAATAGATTTAATTTCAGACCCTTTAAGAACAATACCAGCTTCTAAGAGATCTTCAAAAAAATAATTAAAACTTGCTTTTCTATTTAAACAAATAATTTTCAAACCAGGATTGGTTTTTTTGTTCATTAAATCAATTTTGCTAA
>JAOHEU010000028.1 GCA_028097645.1 Candidatus Pelagibacter sp.
TTAAATTTTTTAAAATTTTAAATGGATTTTCATTTGAAACTTTTTTTATTGGTTCTTTTTTAAATTTTTTAATTGGATTGTATTTAAAGTAAGTTTCATCATCTTTATCAAATATTTTATAATTCATTTTTTGTAAAAGCTTTTTAAAATTATCTTTACTACAGCCTAATAAATTTAGCATTTCAGGAATAATTTTAATTTCTTTACTTTCTTTTGAGTTTGGTGAATTTATAATAAGCATAAATAACCTCTCCAGGATATCAATTCTTACAAATAAAGAATCAAATTTTTCAAAGCCACACAAAAGCATAAAATTTTTATTTTTATGTTCTTTATCATCCAAAAAATTCAAACCAAATGTAGGGGGCTGAACGTTATAATATTTTTGATGAAAATTTTTCCATAATAACGTTCTTAATGATACGGCTTCAGGTTTGATTAATTGGTATAAAAACACATGATATCTTCCAAACTTTACGCCCAAGTCTCTTAAAATTTTTCTCTCATTTTGACCAAGAGATTTTAGATATTCAGACACCTGCTCTCTTTTTAACACACCATTATTTTCATAAAGTTGATATGCCAAAGCTTTGATTGATGAGTTTTTATCTTTAAGATTTTTTAGATCAACTAAACTTTTCAGAACTAAGTTAATTTTATCTTGTATCCATTTACTAATATATTCATTTAGTTTCTGTTTTTGAATAGGCTCGATAATATCATCAACTATTAGATCAAAATGTGGATTTAAGTAATCATTACCTGGAGATAATTTCGCAATAGGAAAATTATTCCAATAAATTTTAAAATCATTATTTAATTCAATCAAACCTGTATCAACAATAGTTTGAATTCTTTTTTCTAACTCAGGCCCAATGGTCTGTCTTGCTGCTTTTTTTAATGACTTGATGTCAGTCTCCAAGGCTCCTTTTTTTAAATCTAGTGCTAATTTAAGTCCATTTATTTTACCAATAAATTGTTCATCTATTAGCACGTCGTTGTTTTCAAGTATTTTTGTTTTAAATTCCATATCTTGTTTTAGGCCTCTTGCTAGAACACTTGCTCTTTTGTCAATAAATGTTTTGGTAAGTTCTTCATGAAGTCTGTCTGAAAGTCTATCTTCTAGATGTTTTGTTTTTTCAATCCAATAGTCTTGATTTTCTGTCCAATTATTTTTATTTGAAACATAAGACCAAGTTCTAACATTTGCAATTCTATTTGATAAAGAATCTACATTTCCCTCTAATTTATCAAGCTTTATTAGCTGTAATCTCATAAATTCATCCGTAATTTGCTGTTTTCCACTACTTAAATATTTAAATACATTGCCAATTACCTCATAATGGTTGCCATATGTTTTTTTTACAAAATCTGGTATCTGACAACATTCCCATAAAAGACTAAGCAATTTTTTATCAAAATCTAAATTTATAAGACTTTTATCTTTTAAAAAATATTTAAGAGCTTTTTCATCTTCACATTCATGAATTTTACGTAACCATCCCATCTGGGGCTTTTCCTCTAAAGACTTAATTAAACTAAAAGGATTATTAAAATTCAAATTTGAGTTTCTCCAAAATAAAGTTCTAATTTCTTCAAATTTGTGTCCCTCAATTAATTCCACATCTTCAGCTGTAATTTCTTTACAATCACCTGTAATTCCAAAACTTCCATCATTTAAATATCTTCCAGCTCTACCAGCGATTTGTCCTATTTCAGATAAATTTAATTTTCTTAATTTCTTTCCATCGAATTTTTTAAGGTTAGAAAAAAAAACATAATCTAAGTCCATATTTATGCCCATTCCTATAGCATCAGTTGCTACTAAAAAATCTACATCCCCCGACTGATAAAGTTCTACTTGAGAGTTTCTAGTCTTTGGACTTAATGAACCCATTACAATTGCAGCTCCGCCTTTTTGTCGTCTAATTAATTCAGCTATTGCGTAAACTTCTTCTGCTGAAAAAGCTATTATTGCTGTTTTTCTATTAATTCTTGAAATTTTTTTATGACCTGCGTATGATAATTTAGACAATCTCTCTCTATTTATAAACTCAATATCGCCATCTAATTTTGAAATTATATTCTTAATAGTATTTGAGCCCATCAGCATAGTAAGTTTTTCACCTCTCATGTTTAAAAGTCTATCTGTAAAAATATGACCTCTTTCATGATCTGCACACATCTGAATTTCATCAACACCAACAAAATCTAAATGTTTATTAATTGGCATAGATTCAACTGTGCACAAAAAGTACTTAGCATTGGTTGGAATAATTTTTTCTTCACCTGTTATTAAGGCAACTTTATCTACGCTAATTTTTTTTATTACTTTGTCATAAACTTCTCTGGCTAATAACCTTAGAGGAAAGCCAATCATACCTGACTCAAATGAGAGCATTGTCTCAATAGCAAGGTGGGTTTTACCTGTATTAGTAGGTCCGAGAACAGCAGTAATTTTGTGTTTAGTCATTTCTACCTTTGGTGTACTTTTTTTTTAACCTACCAGATATTGTTGGTGTTAAAGAACAAAAATAGACTAAAACATGACCGAATCGGAGGGTAAAAAGTTCTCATTTTGCTATTAACTTATCTTAGAATACCATAATTAAGATTAATTCTATAATAGTTATTTAAAAATTAAAAATGTTAAAAGATTTAGTTAAAGATTTAAAACCGTCATCGACTTTGCTGATAAATGAAACCTCTCGAAAATTAGAAGAACAAGGAAAAAAAATATATAAATTTGGTTTTGGTCAATCTCCATTTAAAGTCCCTGAAGATGTAGTTATAGAGCTTAAAGATAATGCGCACCAAAATAAATATTTGCCAATGCAAGGTCTTTCTGAATTAAGAAATGCTGTTGCAAAATACACATCTAAAAAAAAAAATTATGATTATAAATCTGAAAATGTAATTATCGGACCTGGTTCAAAAGAGCTAATGTTTTTATTACATGTTATATTTGATGGAGAAATAATATTACCTGCTCCTAGTTGGGTTTCTTATGCTCCTCAGGCAATATTAGGCAGAAATAAAGTACAGATATTACAAACGAAACGGGAAAATAATTGGTTTCCAACTGCTTCAGAAATTGAAGAAATTGTCTTAAAAGATAAAAATAAGAATTATTTATTATTCTTAAATTCACCAAATAATCCATCTGGTCAAATTTGTGAAAATTTAGAGGAAATAGCCGTTATTGCTAAAAAATATAATCTAATTATTTTGTCTGATGAAATATATTCCGAGTTAAGTTTTATGGATAATTATCAATCCATCTCTAATTTTTGTCCTGAAAAAACAATTATTAGTACAGGATTAAGTAAATGGTGTGGAGCTGGGGGATGGAGATTAGGTTATTTTTTAGTACCAGACTCGTTAAATGAAATTAAGAATACGATTAATGTACTGGCAAGTGAAACATTTTCGGCTGTTAGCGCACCCATTCAATATGCTGCAATTAAAGCATATGAACACGATCATTCAAATTATATTAATAAATCAAAAAATATTTTGAGTGCAATTGGCAACTATGTTTATGAAAATTTAAAATCAAATAAAGTTCTTATTAATAAACCTCAAGGAGGTTTTTATTTAATGCCAGAGTTTTTAAATAAAAAATTTAATTCATCATCAGAAATGTGTGACAGTATATTAAACGATACAGGTGTTGCATTGTTACCAGGATCTGATTTTGGCTTTGAACAAAAAAAAATGTTAGCAAGATTAAGTTTTACTGATTTTGATGGTCAAGAATTTATGAACAAAATCGAAGATAATCAAAAGATTGAAAAGGACCATATAGTAAACTTTGCACCAAAAATTATTGAGGGTGTAGATAAGTTAAAAAAATGGTCAGTATCAATATAAAATCTCACTATACATACCCAGCCAATTGTTGTTAAAATTAACTTATAAAAATAACGATATAGGGGGATAAAAATGAAAAAAATAATTACATCTCTATCTAGTGCTTTACTGATATTAGCTGCATCTTTGTCATTAACTAGTGTTGCAAAATCAGCAGAGTTTTTCACGATAGGAACTGGTGGACCTACTGGAGTTTATTTCCAAACAGGTAACGCTATTTGTAAGATGTTACATAAATCTGCAATCGCTAAAGAACACGGAAGAAAAAAGGGTATAGACAAAGCCTACAGATGTACAGCACCTTCAACAGGTGGATCAAATTATAATATTGGTCAAATCGCTGCTGGTGAGTTTCAATTTGGTGTTGCACAATCAGATTGGCAGTATCATGCTGTAAATGGATCAAGCAAATGGGAAGGAAAACAGTACAAAGGTTTAAGAGCTGTATTTTCCGTTCACAACGAACCTTTTCAAATTTGGGCAAGAAAAAAAGCAAAAATAAAAGATTTTGCTGGTCTAAAAGGAAAAGTTGTTAACATCGGTAATCCTGGTTCTGGACAAAGAGGAACTATGGAAGAGTTAATGAAAGCAAAAGGTGTTGATAACAGTTTCTTTAAATCAACAACTGAATTAACTTCATCTGAACAGGTGAAGGCTTTGTGTGATGGCAAAATAGATGCTTTTGGTTATTCTGTTGGGTTTCCAAATGGAGCAATGGAACAAGCAGCAACTTGTGCTGCTAAAGCTTCACCTATCAATTTAACTGGATCTGAAGTTCAAGGATTAATCGATGGTGCAGATTACTATGCTAAAGCTGTAATTCCAGCTGGTACTTACACGGGACAAAAAAAAGATGCCACTACTTTTGGTGTAAAAGCTACTGTTGTAACTAGCAATATGGTTGAGTCTGATCTTGTTTACTTAGTAGTTAAAGCAGTATTTGAAAATTTTGATGATTTCAAAAAACAACATCCTGCTTTTTCTTCACTTAAAAAAGAAGACATGATTGCTGACGGTTTATCAGCTCCTTTACATGAAGGTGCTAAAAGATATTATAAAGAAGCTGGATTAATGTAATCCAAAATCTTAATTAAATTAAAAGGCCTGATTTTAATCGGGCCTTTTTTTTATAATAAGGTATCATATTTATTATGAGTCAAAGCTTTCGTGAAAAAGTTAAAGATAAAATCAATGAAGATTTGTCTCCTACAAAAAATCTTACAGGTATACATTTAAAAATTGTTGCAGCAATCGCAATTATTTGGTCATTATTTCAACTATGGTATGCATCTCCATTTCCTTTTATTTTTAACTTTGGAATGTTCAAAGGATTACCTGCAAGAGCAATTCATTTGGGTTTTGCATTAACTTTAGCATTTTTAATTTATCCATTTGCTAAAGGAAAAAAAATTTCTGTATTTGATATTTTAATTAGTTTTGTAGGTGCTTTTTCATGTTTTTATATATATTTCTTTTATGATCAATTAGTGGATAGAGGTGGGGTTCTTTTAAGTATCTCAATAGGAAATAATTTTGATTTACCGATCGAGCTAATTATTGGTAGTCTAGGTATTTTAATTTTGCTTGAAGCTACAAGAAGAGCAATAGGTTTACCATTGGTAATCATTGCGATATGTTTTCTTTTATTTTCATATTTTGGCAGATATGCACCTGAAATAATATCTCATGGTGGACTTTCACTAAATAGATTAGTTGGTTTTCAATGGCTGGATCAAGAAGCTATATTTGGAATTCCAATAGGAGTTTCTGTAGATTTTATTTTTTTATTTGTATTATTTGGTGCTCTTCTTGAAACAGCAGGTGGTGGAAAATATTTCTTAGACTTAGCTTTTGCTATGGTTGGCAAAATGAGAGGAGGACCAGCAAAAGCTGCAATTCTTGGTTCTGGAATGACTGGTTTAATATCAGGGTCCTCGATTGCAAACACTGTTACTACTGGAACGTTTACAATTCCAATCATGAAAAAAACTGGATTTTCAAAAGAAAAAGCAGGAGCTATAGAAGTTTCTTCTTCTGTTAATGGTCAAATTATGCCACCCGTTATGGGTGCTGCGGCCTTTGTTATGGCAAGTTTTATAGGTGTTACTTATTTTGAAGTTGTTAAACATGCATTTTTGCCAGCAATAATTTCCTATATTGCACTTTTTTATATATCTCATCTTGAAGCTTTAAAATTAAACCTCAAAGGTATGGAAGATGCTGATGTTCCAAATCTAAAAAAAACATTTTTATCAGGGCTTCATTTCTTAATCCCAATTTTTGTTTTAATTTATATGTTAGTTTATTTAAGGTTCACCGCGTCTTACTCTATTTTTTACGCAACTGTTTCTTTGATTTTAGTTAATTTAGTTTATTTACTGATCAAAAATTCGTTTTCTAGAGATGCTCTCAAAATATGGTTTAATCAAACTATCGTTGGATTTGAAAAAGGTGCATTAAACATGGTTGGTGTTGGAATAGCTATAGCAACAGCTGGAATAATAGTTGGGGCTGTAGGATCAACAGGACTAAGTACAAATTTAATTATAGTCATAGAGTCTATTGCTAAAGATAATGTAACAATATTATTATTTTTGACGATAATATTATGTTTATTATTAGGAATGGGATTACCAACAACTGCAAATTATGTAGTCGTTGCTTCATTAATGGCAACAGTTTTAGTAGATGTTGGTAATGCATCAGGATTTATTTTTCCATTGATAGCGGTTCATTTGTTCGTTTTTTATTTTGGGTTAATGGCTGATGTTACTCCACCAGTAGGGTTGGCCTCATATGCAGCAGCAGCGATTTCTGGAGGTGATCCACTTAAAACAGGGCTACAAGCTTTTTGGTACAGTTTAAGAACTGGCATACTTCCAATTGTTTTTTTATTCAATCACGAACTACTTTTAATTGGGATAGAAAATATTTGGCATGCATTGGTTGTCATAATAACTTCTTTGGCAGGAATACTGGTATTTACATCAGCAACTCAAGGTTGGTTTATAAATAAATTAAAATGGTATGAGATTATTGTTTTTTTGATAATATCTATTTCATTACTTTCACCAGAATTCGTCCTTAACAAATTTTATCCAAAATATAATTACCAAGATATTAACAATATTAATTCTGTTATTTTAGATCCAAAAAAAGAAGTACGTTTTAAAGTCACCAGACCGAGTCTTTATGGTGATAGATATAAGCTATTCGTGATTGATAAAAATACTTTTGAAGAAGAATATAATCTAGAAGATTATGGAATTAATTTAGTTAAAGAAAATAACAAAATTATTGTTGATAATTTAAAATGGAATGGCCAAGCTAAAAAAAGTGGCTTTGAAATGGGTGATTACATAAGTGAATTCAAGATTGAAAATTCAAATAGGCCTAACAAGTTATTTGTTTATCCAATAGCTATTTTATTTTTATTAATTTTTGGATACTTGAATTATATAAGAAAAGAATAATTAACCACCTGGGCCTAAGTTTGAAGGTTTAACTTTTAAAATTTTCCAAACACCTGAAGCTGAGGTAATAATTTTGTTATTACATCTCAATTCACAAAATAAAAATATAAGTGTGTTTGTTTTTTTAAGTATTTTAGTAAATCCTGTTATTTCATCACCTGCTCTAGATGCTCCAATAAACTTTAAATCTAATGAGATTGTAACACATGCTGAATTACCGCTAGCTCTATGAGCAGCAGTTCCTGCTCCAGCATCAATTAATGCTGACAAATAACCCCCATGAGTTATGTTAGCAGCATTTAAATGATTTTCATTAATTGTTGATTTAAATTCATACTCAGTTTCGGACACTGTTCTAAATAAAACACCCCCATTGTGTTTCATAAATCCAGGTTTAATACTTATTTGTTCGAACTCTTCGCTCATATTTTTTTATAATACAAAAGTTAAAATTAACAAAATTATTAAAACAATTATAAAAAAATATACAACTGATTTTTGTAATGAAGCCTTTATAAGCCAATCTAACATTTTAATTTCCTTTTTGGTGGACCGCCCAGAACTCGAATCTGGAATCTCCCGGTTCGTAGCCGAGCGCCTTATCCAATTTGGCCAGCGGTCCTCATTTAATAATTATTTCCATATATCAAAGTTTTTGATGTAATTTAACTTATAAAATATTATGTTGAGTAATTAATGAGCAAAAAATTAGATGATGTTGTAATTACATCTGCTTTGAGAACACCAATTGGAACATATAAAGGTTCTTTAAAAGATTTGAGTGCTGATAAATTAGGCGCTCTGGCAATCAAAGAAGTCATACATAAATCTAATTTGAAGCCTGATCAAATTGATGAAGTAATTATGGGTCATGTTCTTACTTCTGGTCTAGGTCAAAATCCTGCGAGACAAGCTTCTATACACGCTGGTATTCCGGTATCAAAACCAGCACATATTATAAATCAAGTATGTGGATCAGGCTTAAGATCTATAGTTTCTGGATTTCAATCAATTAAATTGGAAGAAAATAAAATTATTGTTTCAGGTGGTCAAGAAAATATGTCAAGAGCACCACACTCTTTGTTTTATAGAGAAAATAAAAAATTAGATGAATCTAAATTGGTAGACACAATGATCAATGATGGTTTAACAGATTCATTTAACCATTATCATATGGGTGTAACAGCAGAAAATGTTGCAGAAAAATTTGAAATTTCTAGAGATGAACAAGATAGCTTTGCATTAAATTCTCAAAAAAAAGCTCAAGATTCTATAGGCAA
>JAOHEU010000029.1 GCA_028097645.1 Candidatus Pelagibacter sp.
CAAAAAGTTTGGAGTTATCAATTTGATATTGAGACACATACTGTTGAGACACATATCTATCGATTAAGAAAAAAAATTTTAGATACTTTTAGTGATAATGAATTTATTGTTAGAAAAAAAAATGGCTATCAAATTAAATAAAAAAAATCCAATGGCCAAAAACCTATTTACTAAAAAGTACAAACCAAAAGTAGTTATGCCAAAAAAGGGTAAGGGAAGTTTTAAAAGAAAAAAAAACTATGCTTAAAGTCTTGCACCAATCTGTTGTATTACTCTTGAGGACATTTCAGTACCTTTTTCGAGGCATTCTCTTATAGATAATTTGTTAATATACCCATGTAAAAAACCAGCAGCAAAGAGATCGCCTGCACCTGTAAGATCAATAATTTTTAGATTTTTTTTTATGTCACTTTCAAAAATTTTATCACCATCAATTGCAACCGCACCTTTTTCGCCTCTAGTCACAATCACTAATTTATTAATTTTTTTTGAAAAGTTTATAACTTCGTCAAAATTTTTTGCTTCAATCAACGAGGTAATTTCTTGTTCGTTAGCAAAAGTTATATCCAATTTATTTTTTACTAATTCTAAGAAATGATTTTTATGTCTATCTACACAAAATTGGTCAGAAAGTGACATGGCCACTTTATTCGCACTATTAATAGCTTTATCAAATGCTTTTTTAGGTTCCCCCTCGTCCCATAAATAGCCTTCCAAAAATATTATCTCACTTTTTTTTATTAAATCAGAATCAACATCATTTTCATTAATTTTTCCTGCAGTTCCCAAGAAAGTACACATCGTTCTTTCAGAGTCTGGAGTAACTAATATTAAACATGTCCCAGTGGGCAATTCTTCGTTCTTTTTAGAATAAAAATATTCTACATTTTCTTTTTTCAAACCTTCTTCGTATTTACTTCCAAATTCATCATCAGAAATTTTTCCAATAAAGCCCACTTTGTCACCAAGTTGAGATAAGCCAACCATAGAATTTGCAACTGACCCTCCAGAAACAGTCTTTTCAATTTTAAGATTTGATAATAAACCTTTGAATTCATTTTCATTAAGAAATAATTTCATTGTGCTCTTTGTGAGATTGTTTTGCTCAATAAAACTGTCATCTACTTTACAAATTACATCAACAATTGCATTTCCTATTCCTAAAATTTTCATATTATGCTTTTTGGGTAATAACAGGTTTTTTTCTATTTGGATAGCAAGTAGTACATATTTTACATTTTAAACCATAACAGTCTCTTGCTTTACAATATTCTCTTCCATAAAAAATTATTTGTAAATGAAGCTTAGACCAGGTTTTTTTAGGAAATATTCTTTTTAAATCTTTTTCGGTTTGAACTACATTTTTTCCATTTGTTAAACCCCATCGTTGTGCAAGTCTGTGAATGTGAGTATCAACTGCAAAAGCTGGATATCCAAATCCTTGAGACATTATCACACTTGCTGTTTTGTGTCCTACACCGGGTAGTTTTTCAAGTTCTTCAAAAGTTTTAGGAACTTTTCCACTATGTTTTTCTAAAACTTGCTTTGACATTAAGTAAATACTTTTAGCTTTAATTCTAAAAATACCAATTTTTTTTATTAATTTTTCAATTTTTTTTCTTCCTAATTTAACAAAGTGTTCTGGTTTAAAGTATTTTGGATATATATCCTTTGTTACATTATTAACGTTTACATCGGTACATTGTGCAGAAAGCAGTACAGAAATTAAAAGAGTAAAAGTATTTTTACTTTTTAGAGGGATAGGTGTTTTAGGATAAATTTTATTTAGAGTGTTAATGATAATCTTCGCTTTTTGATTTTCATCCATTATGAAAAATTAAGCAAATCTCTCATAGAATATAACCCTGGTTTTTTTTTCATTAACCATTTAGAGGCAGTTAAAGCCCCGTCAGAGTAAAGTGCTCTATCAAAAGCTTCATGGTTTAATGTAATTATTTCTTTTCCACTTGAGAATTTTACTTCATGTTCGCCAATAATTTCACCTTTTCTTAAAGAGTTAAAATTAATCTTTTTTCCATAAGGAAAGGATTTCTTATTTAAAAACTTTTTCCCCATTAAATTATATAAATCTTTATTTTTTCCATCTGCAATTCCTTTACCAAGCATTAATGCTGTACCAGATGGATAATCTTTCTTATGTTTGTGATGAATTTCAAATATTTTACTTAAATATTCATCATTTAGTGATTTTGAAGCAATCTCAGTTAAATACATTAATAAATTGACACCTAAGCTCATATTGCCAGCTTTTAAAATAGGTATTTTTTTTGAAAAATTTTTAATTTGGTTTTCTTGATTCCTATCAAATCCAGTTGTGCCAATAACAACTTTTTTTTTTAGTTTAGATGCTATTTTTAATATCTCTAGGGTGCAATCAGGAACAGTAAAATCAATTATTACATCTGTTTTTCTAAATGCTCTTTCAGAATTTAACTCTGGTTTAATACCATTAAATTTTTTATTTACGGATATATTTTCCGTAAGCGTAACTAATTCAAAACTTTTATTTTTTTTGGAAGACTTTATTAGCTGCTGACCCATCCTACCCATGCAACCTGATATAGCTAAATTAATTTTTTTCATAATTGAATTAAAAACACTGTTTATCAGTGAATGGACATGTAGTTATGTGTGCAACTCCTTTTATAGTCCCTGTTACCACCTTTGTAGTTGTCGAAACCGTTGTATCTACAACAGTAACAGCATTTGAACAGCTTTGGGTGAAAATCATAAATAAAAATAATATTGATAAATTTTTAAGAAAAGTTTTCATATTTATATTAAATTTTAGGTATCGATAATTTAAAATCTTATCACTATTGACTAGTTTTTCCAGAAATCTTTTGCTTTTTGAAAAAACTTTTTAATACTTGGATTAGACTTGTCGTTTTCTATTTCCCTGAATTGTTCTAATAATTCTTTTTGTTTTTTATTTAGATAAATGGGCACCTCTGTTTTGACTTGAACATATAAATCACCAAAATCACCTCTTCTCATATATGGCATTCCTTTACCTTTTAATCTGAATTGTTTGCCATTTTGAGTTCCGTCAGGAATTTTTATTTTAGCCTTACCACCATCAATAGTAGGAATTTCAATAGTAGTACCCAACGCGGCATCTGCAAGAGAAATTGGAAATTCAAAAAACAAATTTTCATCTGATCTTTTAAACAACTCATGAGAGTGAACATTAATAAATAAATATAAATCACCTGTTGCTCCACCTCTACTACCTGCTTCTCCTTTGCCTGCTAATCTAATTCTTGTTCCATCATCAACACCTTTTGGAATTGTTACAGATATTTTTTTAGACGCTTGTTTTTTTCCTTGGCCATTACAGTCGTTACAAGGATTAGTAATTTCTTCTCCATTACCATTACATTGTGGACATGTTTGTTGTACTGTAAAAAAGCCTTGATTAGATCTTATTTTTCCATTCCCTCCACAATATGTACATCTATCTGGAGAATGTCCTGGTTTAGAGCCATTTCCTTTGCAGGTAGTACATTTTTCTGTAGTTGAAAATTTTATATCTTGCTTTTTACCTTGGTAGGCTTCTTCAAGAGAAATTGATAAATCATATCTTAGATCTGAGCCTCTGTTATTAGAACTTCTATTTCTTGATCGTCCACCCCCACCAAAATCTCCAAAAAAATCTTCAAAAATATCTGAAAAATCAGCACCACCAAAACCTCCAAAACCACCACCTTGTCTTCCACCACCATTTTCAAAAGCGGCATGACCAAAATTATCGTAATTTTGTTTTTTTTCTTTATCTGAAAGAATTCCGTATGCTTCGCTGGCTTCTTTAAATTTGTCCTCAGCAACTTTATCACCAGGATTTTTATCAGGATGATATTTGACAGCAAGTTTTCTATAAGCTGACTTTAATTCATCGGGAGATGCACTTTTTCCTACACCTAAAACATCATAGAAATCTCTTTTAGCCATAAGTTATCTTGAGATAATGATCGTTAATGTTCTTAAGCGCTTTTTTCTTTATCTTCTTCTTTATTTTCTTCTTTTACTTCTTCAAAATCAGCATCAACTACGTTATCGTCTTTTTTTCCTTCATCCTTATTTTCACTATTATCAGGTGAATCTGGTTTTTTCTCTTGAGCTTTATATATAGCCTCACCTAATTTCATTGATGCTTGAACTAACGCCTCTGTTTTTTTCTTAATGTCTTCGTTGTCAGTTCCTTTAAGAGCTTCTTTTAAACTTGAAGATGAGTCTTCTATGGCTTTCTTTTCAGCATCAGTAATTTTTGATCCATGCTCTTTAAGATTTTTTTCAGTTGAATGAATTAAAGTATCAGCCTGATTTCTCGTATCTACAGAATCTCTTTTCTTTTTATCCTCTTCCTTATTAGCCTCAGCATCTTTAACCATTTTTTCAATTTCTTCTTCACTTAATCCACCTGAAGCTTGGATTTGAATTTTTTGTTCTTTGCCAGTTCCTTTATCTTTTGCTGAAACACTAACTATACCGTTAGCATCAATATCAAAAG
This sequence comes from Candidatus Pelagibacter sp., assembly GCA_028097645.1. Next base: position 4,532 of record JAOHEU010000029.1, read on the forward strand.
TAACCTCAATTTGTGGAACACCTCTTGGTGCTGGAGCAATTCCGACTAATTCAAAATTTCCTAACATTTTATTGTCAGTTGCCATTTCTCTTTCACCTTGAAGCACTCTAATTGAAACTGCAGGTTGATTATCTTCTGCCGTAGAAAATACTTGGCTTTTTTTTGTTGGTATTGTTGTATTTTTTTCGATTAGTTTAGTTGAAACACCACCTAGAGTTTCAATACCTAAGGACAAAGGCGTAACATCTAAAAGAAGCACATCTTTAACATCACCTTGGAGTACACCAGCTTGAATTGCTGCACCCATAGCAACTACCTCATCTGGATTAACACTTTTGTTTGGATCTTTTCCAAAAAAGTTTTTAACTTCAGCAAGAACTTTTGGCATTCTAGTCATTCCACCAACCATAACAATTTCATCTATATCACTTGCTGATATACCAGCATCACTCAATGCTGTTTTACAAGGTGGTAATGTTCTTGCTATTAAATCTTCAACAAGAGCCTCAAGTTTAGCTCTGGTCATTTTTAAGTTAATATGTTTTGGACCAGTTTTATCAGCAGTGATAAATGGTAAATTGATATCTGTTTGTTCTGCTGAAGATAATTCAATTTTAGCTTTTTCAGCAGCTTCTTTTAATCTTTGGAGCGCAAGTTTGTCAGATGTTAGATCTATACCATTATCTTTTTTAAATTCAGTGATCAAGTAATCAACAATTGTGTTATCAAAGTCCTCACCACCTAAAAAAGTATCTCCATTAGTAGATTTTACTTCAAACACACCATCTCCTAACTCAAGAATAGAAACATCAAATGTTCCTCCACCTAAATCGTATACTGCAATTTTTTTATTTTGTTTTTTATCTAAACCATACGCAAGTGAAGCAGCAGTAGGTTCATTAATAATTCTTAAAACTTCTAGACCAGCTATTTTGCCAGCATCTTTAGTTGCTTGTCTTTGTGCATCGTTGAAGTATGCGGGAACTGTTATTACTGCTTTAGTTACTTCTTGACCTAAATATTTCTCAGCAGTCTCTTTCATTTTTTGAAGAATAAAAGCAGAAATTTGAGAAGGTGAATATTTTTCTCCTTTGGCTTCAATCCAAGCATCATTCTTTTCAGAATTAACTATTTTAAAAGGAGCTGCAGCTATATCTTTTTTTACAGTTGGATCCTCAAAATTTCTTCCAATTAATCTTTTAACAGCAAAAATTGTGTTCTCAGGGTTTGTTACAGCCTGTCTTTTAGCAGGTTGGCCTACTAGCTTTTCACCATCATCAGTAAAAGCTACGACTGAAGGAGTTGTTCTTGCACCCTCGGTATTTTCCAATACTTTTGGTTGGCTTCCTTCCATAATTGATACACATGAGTTTGTTGTACCAAGATCTATTCCAATAATTTTGCTCATAACTTAATCTCTACCCTTCATATATGTGTTAATATTAATTCTACAAGTTCGACAAATGCAATTATTTATCTAAATTCTCCTTATTTTCCTTACTTTTCTCATCTTTAATTTCTGTCCTTTTAGATACACCAACTAAAGATGGTCTAAGTAATCTGTCTTTTATCATAAAGCCTTTTTGAACTTCTTGAACTATAGTTCCTGGTTCTTTTTGATCATCTTCAATTTCCATCATTGCTTGATGCAAATTTGGATCTAATTTTTTATTAAGACATTCTATTGGTTTAATATTATTTTTAGTAAAAATAGAGATCAAATCTTGATTTATTATATCCAAATGTTCTAAAGTTTTTTTTAATGCTTCGGTATCTTTAAGAGCTTCATCATTCTCTAAAATTAATTTTGATCTTGTAAGGTTATCAATTACATTTAAAGCTTCTTTTGCAAAAGCAAAGCCACCATAATCAAATGCATCATCTTTTTCTTTTTCAAACCTTCTTCTCTGGTTTTCCATTTCAGCAAAAGTTCTTGCTAATTTATCTTCTAATTCTTTTATCTTTTCTTCAGGAGATAGTTCAATTTTCTCTTCTACAACTTTGTTCTCTTCTTGTTTATCGTCTGATTGTTTATCAGTCTCAATTTTTTCATTTGAAGTTTCAGCTGCAGTATTTTCCTGATTAAGGTTTTCCTCTTTTTCCATGACAGCATATATGGTAAGAAATCTCAGAATTGCTAGGTATTAATGAAAAAAATCTTAAAATTGCTTATAGGCACTAATAACAAGGGAAAATACAAGGAAATCAAAGATTTATTGCCAAAATATATCAAAACTTACTCAACATCTGAATTTAAACTTAAGAGTCCTAGAGAAAATGGGTTAACATTTATAGAAAACTCAATCATAAAATCAAAACATTTCTCAAAAAAAACTAGGTTAATTTGTCTGGCTGATGACTCAGGTCTTGAGATAGACATTTTAGATAAAAACCCAGGAATATATTCAGCTAGATGGGGAGGAAAAAAAGGTAATTTTAAAAAAGCAATAAATAGAGTGTACAAAGAGTTGTCTAAAAAAGACAAAAACTGGAAAGATAAAAAAATTAAAGCTAGATTTATTTGTGCATTATCAATTTGTTATTTAGATAAAAAAATAGCATCTGTTTCAGGTAAAGTTGAGGGATATATTTCACCAAAATCAAAGGGCATAAATGGTTTTGGTTATGATCCAATTTTTATTCCCAAAAATAGAAGAAAGACTTTTGGTGAAATGAGCTCAATACAAAAATATAAAATTGATCATCGTTTTGTTGCATTTAAGAAAATTAGAAAATTTCTATAATTTTTTTGTCTTCAATTTTATAAAAATTTAAACGATGATTTATTTTATTATTCTTAATATCGAAAATTCCAATCTTGCCTTTAAAAGAATTCTTTTTTTTAAAAACTTTATTTAAATTTGAAAGATTAGTTTTTATCGATAAATAATAGACAAGTCCTACAAGATCGTAGCTTAATAAAGATAAGTGTGAAGGATATTCGTTAAATTCTTTAAAAAATTTATCTTTATAATTTTCATAATTATTTTGATTTATGGATGGATAATATAATGGTTGAATATCTACCTCATTTAATAAGCTCTTATCAAACCACTGATTTAATGTGATAAAATACTTATTTTTAGGAGAAACATCAGTGTATAAAAGTGATGTAGATACACTTTTTAAACTTTCATCAAAATCTGCAATAACAACTGCGTCAAAATTTAAACCACCTAAAGTATATCTCTGTTTAAGTTTTTTGATTTTTTTTTCTTTGTTTGATTGATTTGATTTTTTTAATCTTAAAATTTCATCTTCTAAGTTTTGTTTTCTTGTCTGATAATTAGTAATTTCTTCAATCTGTTTTGTTAATTTTGTAGGTTCCGTACTATAGTCATAATCTTTAAATATTTTAATTCTTGACTCTTTAATTCCCTTTTTTACTTCAAATTCATAATTTTGAATAGGTGTTAAAAATATTGTTCGCTTTATTTTGTTTGTTTGTAAAAATTTTTTTATAGTATTAAATTGTGAAGTTGAATTTATTCCTGCAGAAATTACATTTGTTGGAAGGTCCAGTGTTTTGTTTGTTAATGACAAGAAAGTTATATCTTTGATTTCATCTAAATAAGTTATACTTTCATAAAAAACAGGACCAATAACAACTTTTATGCCCATTTGATTTAATTCAAATGCAGATTTAAGTGTCTTGTTTGCTTTAGAGGCTGTATCTTTAGGAATAATTTCTATCGAATTGTTATTAATATCTTTTACTGCCAATCTGACAGCTTTAATAATTGATTGTCCAAGCTCTTTATTTTCACCTGTTAAAGGAACC
>JAOHEU010000003.1 GCA_028097645.1 Candidatus Pelagibacter sp.
TACCAGTTTACACCTGACTCTACGAAATCTATTTTACAATCTTTATCTATTAGATTTAGATTTTCTATTAATTTTTGAAGATCAAATTCTCGATCAATACTTACATTAAAATAAACAGAAGTTCTCTCATTTTCAGTTTCAGATCTAATCACTTTTGATGAAGTTGTCTTGTCAACTATTACCTCGCATGCCTTATTATAGTTACTGTTTGAAACGTTTAATAAGATTGTATATTCACCATTAATTTTTTTTGAACTTTGTTTTTCTCCACTTAAGTATAAGTATATTAATATTGCAAATGTTATAATAATGGTAATTATTTCAAATCCAGCTCCTAAACCAAGTCCTATAGCAATGGTTAAAAACAAAAAACCTAACTCCTCTGGTTCCTTGATAGGTGTTCTAAATCTTACTATCGATAACGCTCCTACTAAACCAAGGGATAAAGCAAGAGAGCTTTTAACAACTGTTATTACTAAAAAAACTGTTAGACCTATGAGGGGAAGAATTGAACCAACATGTGTTTTTCCACCCAAACTTTGAGAATATCTTTTATAAAACCAACTTACCAAACTTACAAGCATCATGCATATAATTAGATCTACAATAATTATACCTATAGGCTCTTGTGTAAAATTTTGTGATAAAAGAAGATTATTAATTTTGTCCATTTTAATTTATATTATAAGATTATGCTCTAATATTAAATCATTTATTGCATATAAAAAATTATAAACCAATAAGAAATCAATCCAGATATAATAGTTGCAATAATATTTTTTGAAAAATAGCCAACAATAACTGCAACTATTGCTCCAAAAATTTTAGGGTCATTCATTTCTATAAAAGTTCCATAATCATTTATAAAGATTGCTGGAAATATTATGGCAGGAAATACTGCTGAAGGAACATATTCTAATACTGATTTAATTTTATCTCCAAGCATGTCTCTATCGATTAATGCAATCATAGTCATCCTGGTAAAATAAGTTAATATTCCTGCGATAATAATTGTAAACCAAGTCATTTTTTTAACCTCAGTAATAATGAAGCCACAAATAAAGCAATAAGTGGTGCAATTATTATATAAGACTTAAATGGTGCATGAAAAAATAATAACGAACTTAAACCACAAGTAATCATGACAATTAAATGATCAATTTTTTTTAAATCTTGAACAACAATAGCTATAAAAGTAAGTGGTATTGTAAATTTTAATCCAAGTTCCGCTGGAACAAATGATCCTAAAATGATCCCTGATAATGTTGAAATTTGCCAACAAACCCACATCGTACATCCTGTTCCAATCAGATGATAATGTAAGTGGTGCTCATTTTTATTTTTTTTAAAAAATTTATTAGATTCTGCAAAACCTTGGTCTACAACGAAGTAAGAAATTAATAACTTTTTAATTAATGATAATTTTTCAAGATATTCAGATAAAACTGCCCCATATAATAAGTGTCTTGAATTGATAATTCCAACAGATGTAACAGCAACTAAACTTGATGCCCCACCTGAAAGTACCTGTAAAAATACAATTTGTGAAGCACCCCCAAAAATAATGAACGACATTGCATAAACTAAATAAGGATCAAAACCAAGCTCAACTCCAATTGCTCCACAAATAATTCCAAAAGGAATTACAGATAGCATATGCGGAGAAATATCTAGCATTCCTCTGGTAAATAATTGTTTTTTTGAGAGCATTTATTTATTTATTTATTAAAAACAAACTATATGATCAATATTTATTGGTCTCTTAATTCCAAATTTCTCATCAACTTCATGCTGATGAACATGGTGAGAGTGAACAAATACAGGTATTAGTAAATCACTACCTGTCTTTAGGGTGTAAATAAAGTTTGTACCTCTAAATTTTCTATCGACTACCTCAAGTTTAAGATTGCTTTTATCATCATGTTCTAGATCTTCGGGCTGAAGTAAAAGCTGAACATTTGACCCCTTTGGATAATGTTTTGTGAAATTTCCTTTAATTGTTCCTAAATCTTTATTTTCTAAACTATTTTCACCCGTAACTTTTGCTGGAATTAAAATTCCTCTATTCAAAAAATTTACAACTTCTACAGAATTTGGAAAATGATAAACATTGTAGGGATCATCAAATTGTTTTATTTGCCCGTCTAATATGATTGCACATTTATGACCAAGATAAAAAGCCTCATAAGAGTCATGAGTTACAATTATTGTTGTAATTTTTAATTTACTTAATATTTTTTTTAATCTGACTTGAATTTCCTCTTTAAAACTTTGATCAACATTTGATAAAGGTTCATCCAATAATAGCAAATCAGGTTGAGTTAATAATGATCTAGCAAGCGATGCTCTTTGTGCTTCTCCAGCACTAATCTCATGGGGATATTTTTTTAAAATTTGTGATATGTCGAGTAATTTAATAATTTCTTTAAAACTTAGTTTTCTTTTTTTCTTTCCTTTATTTCGTTCAGCACCAATTAGAATATTTTTTTCAACTGTGTAATGAGGGAACAAACTATTGTCTTGAAAAGCTAGGGAAACATTACGATTCTCTGGTTCGATATTTTTTTCCTTTGAGGATAACAACTTATCATTTAAATGAATTGAGCCTTTGTCAATCTTTTCTAAACCAGCTATTGTTCTGAGGATTGTTGTTTTTCCAATACCTGAAGGGCCTAATATACATAGAGTTTCACCTTCATTTTCAATTGAAAAGGAGGCGCTCTTAACTTTGGTTTTGCCCCCAATCTTAAAATCTACATCTTTAATTTCTAAATAATTTTTTCTCATTTTTCTCTTAAAATATATTTAGATGTAAGTATTATAAATACTGTTGCAATTAAAATTAAAAATAATGATGGGACCGCTGCAGCCTCTAATAAATCTTCAGATGCAGATATATAAGCAGTAGTAGCAAATGTTTCAAAATTAAATGGTCTTAAAATAAGAGTAATTGGCAATTCTCTTATAATCTCTAAGGAAATCAATATAGCAACAAATAAAAGAGAATTTCTTAAAAAAGGAACATGAATATTCATAAAAGTTTTTTTTTTTGAATACCCTAGCAAATAAGAACTTTCATCAACTGAAATATTTATTTTTTCGTAACCTGATTTAATTCCATTAAAAGCTAAAGAATAAAATCTCACAAAATAAACTAAAACTAGTCCAAGAATAGAGCCTATAAATACTTTTTTAATAGATAAAAAACCCAAACTTTTCACAATATTTTCATCAAACCAAGCAACAAAAGTAATAAAAGCGACTGCTAAAATAACACCAGGTATCGCATATCCTGAAATTGAAAGAGTGGATAAAAAATTCAAAAATTTGTTTTTTGAGACTCTATTTCCATAATTAGAAATTAGAGAAAAAACAATTAAGACAATGCTAGATAAAATTACTAAGTAAACTGTATTTAATGTAAGGGTAACAACATCTATATCAAAGAAATTTTCCGGAAATTTTATTGTCCAATACAACATTTGGCTTAATGGAAATAAAAAGGTTAGGAAAAAAATAATAAAACAAAACATAAATGCAAAAAAAGATTTATTTCCAGAAAGTTTGATTTTTTCTTTTTGCTTAAAACCACCTTTAGAATTAAAATGGTATTTAGCTTTTTTTCTAGACAGATTTTCAATTATGAATAATGCAAATATAAATAGTAATAGAAAGAAAGATAATTGATTTGAAAATGCTAAATCATCAAATGTTATCCATGAATTATAAATTCCTGTAGTCAAAGTATTTATAGAAAAAAAATCTACAGCACCAAACTCTGCTAAAGTCTCCATTGCTACTAATGATAAACCGGCAACAATTGCAGGTCTAGCAGAAGGTAAAATTAATGAATATAGAGATTTTAATTTTGAGAAACCAAGACTTCTACCTAAATCAATTTGATTTTGTGATTGATACAAGAAAGAGGCTCTAGAAAGAATATAAACATAAGCATATAAAGAGAAAGAAAGTGAAAGAATTGCGCCGAGTAAACCATCAAACTTTGGAATATGTTTATTATAAGTTCCTTCACCAAAAACATTTGTCAAAATTGTAAATGCAGTCCCATAATTTTCAAAAAAAGCTGTTAGTGAATATGCATAAATATATGGAGGAACTGCAAAAGAAAGTATTAATGCCCATTTAAAGAAATTGCTTAAAGGAAAACTGTAAAATGAAACCAAATATGCACAAGTAGTGCCTATAAAAAAGGTTAGAATTAAAACACTAACTAATAAAGTTAATGAATTAAAAATATATTCTAATAAAAAAGTTTCTTTTAAAATTTGATAATAATTAGAAGTGTCTTCAAAAAAACTTAGAGAGACAGTAATGATTGGTATTAATACACCTATGGAAACAATTAAAGATGATATGAACCAAATATTTAAATTCTTAAACATAGCTTGGTCTTATAATATAAATTTTTTTATTTAATATATGTTTACTTTGCTTCTGAAAGATAACTAATTGAATTTTCTGGTGTAGTTTCAACATAAGGATCTTCATCAGATCCTGAGTTGTTTATGCCTGGCTCTTGCCACCATTTTTCAACTATTCCGTCATTAATTATAGCCATATATCGCCAGCTTCTTTGACCAAAACCATCATGATCCTTAGAAATTAACATACCCATATATTTAGTAAAAAGTCCTGATCCATCTGGTATTACTTTTATATTAGAAATATTCATTTTTTTTGCCCAAGCATTCATCACGTAAGAGTCATTGACCGAGCAACAATATATTTCATCTATTCCCAAATCTTTTATTTTATGAGCATTTTTTTCAAATCCTGGTAATTGTTGAGATGAACATGTTGGTGTGAATGCGCCTGGCAGGCTAAATAAAATTACTCTCTTGCTTTTAAAATAGTCATCCGTAGATTTATCAATCCACTTACCACCAATCGCACAGATCGTTTCGTCGTCGGAAGTATCACCTTCTCTTACTTTAAATATTACTTTTGGTATTTTAAATCCTTTAATCATAAAAATTCACAATTTTTTGTGCCCAAAACTAATTATTAGGAAAGGGTAAAGATCCTAGGAGAAAGATTTGAGCACAATCATTAAAAAGAAAAATATATCAATATTTAAATGGGGTAAGGATATCTAAAACCTCTTCATTATTTATATCTGATAATTTTCTATTATTTATTTTACTATTCATTTTTTTACACTCTGATGAGCATGGTCCACATGTTATCTGACCCTCAAGTGAACCACTCTCATTAGAAGAATTACTTAAACGAAAGTTAAATAAATTCTTTTTCACGTATGTTATTTCCAGCCTGCTGCAGTCATTACTTCTAATGCAGCTGCTTGGTTTTTTCCATAGCTAGAGACTTTTGTAGTTAGATCTTGATTAAAATCTAAACCTAAATTGTTTACTACCAATGGATTTGGTGAAACTCCTGCAATCATCGGAAACTCAAAAGTATTGTTTGTAAAGTGTTCTTGAGCTTCTGGTGATAATAAATAGTCAACAAGTGCAATTGCATTAGCTTTATTAGGAGCTCCTTTTACTAAAGCAGCACAACTGATATTCATATGAGTACCTCTGTCTTGCTGATTAGGGAAAAACGCTTTAACTTTTTTAGCAGCTGCTTGTTGTTCTGCGCCTTTATTTCCTGATAACATAAGTGCTAAATAGTAAGTGTTTGCTACTGCAATATCAGCTTCTCCAGCTGCAACTGCCATAATTTGAGCTCTGTCATTACCTTTAGAATCTCTAGCCATGTTTGCAACAACACCTTTTGCCCATTCAGCTGTAGCTTTTTTTCCATTGTTTTCAATTAATGATGCTACAAGTGATTTATTATATATGTTGCTTGATTTTCTTATTACTAATCTTCCTTTCCATTTAGGATCAGCTAAACCTTCATAAGTTAAACCTGATAATTCAGCACCGCTTACTCTTTCAGGTGAGTAATAAATAATTCTTGCTCTTTTTGCTACTCCAACCCACTTATTAGTTCTAAAGTTTTTTGGAACTGATGCTCTTATTGTTTCTGATGATAAACCACCTTGAAGCATACCTTTTGCTTCAAAAGCACCACATCTACCTGCATCAGCAGTAATATAAAGATCAGCTGAAGAGTCCGAGCCTTCTTCGATTATTCTTTTTTCAAGTGCTCCTGCCTTACCGTTAATTAGATTTACTTTAATTCCAGTTTTTTTTGTAAACTTGTTATAAAGCTCTGCATCAGCTTTATAATGTCTTGCATTGAAAATATTTACTTCATTTGCTGCAGCAAAAGCCGATGCAAATAAAGATACAGCCAATGCTATAATTGATATTTTTCTCATATTTACCTTATTTTATTTACGTTAATTTGAGAATGAGAACTATTCTCAATGCGAATGATTATCAATCGCATATATTGACACACTTGTAAAGTGATTTTTTATTGATTTAAAGTTAATCTGATTTTTGAATGGAAATGATTATTTCCAGTCACCAATTTTACTAAACAGGAAGTTTCGAAACGCCTGTACTCTAGCAGTATTTTTTAATGATTGGGGATAAACAAAGTGAGCTTCTGTTATTGGTCCCTCAGATTTAGGTAAAACTTTTATCACATTAGTTGAATTAGACACTAAATATTCTGGTAAAGCAGCTAAGCCCACTCCAGACTCAACAGCTAAAAGTAAACCCATTACACTATTAACTTTCATGACTGTTTTTCTTTTTTTACCATCATGCATTCCAAGTTTTAATGCCCAATCAGGATTATAAACTGGTGATGGTGCTCCTTTTCCAAAAGAAATAAACTTGTGTTTATTTAAATCAGCAATTGTTTTTGGCATTCCAAATTTTTCTAGGTATTTATTAGAGCCATAAACATAGTATTTAATGTCCACTAATTTTTTTTGAATATAATTTAGTTGTTTTGGTCTTCTCATGAAAATACCAATATCAGCTTGTCTAGTACTTAAGTCCAACTCTTTGTCATCAAACACTAATTCTATTTCTATTTCAGGGTTCAATCTCATAAACTCTTGAATTCTTGGTGTTAACCAGTGCGTACCAAAACTTCTAACAGTTGTGATTGTTAATTTTCCTGTTGGTTTATTTTTTTGATCTCCTAAAGATGTTTCAACTTCTTTAAGTTTGCTAATTACTTCATGCGCTGTTTTAAAAACATACTCACCATTTTCTGTAAGTGTTAATCCTCTTGCGTGTCTTTCAAATAATTGAACTTTTAAATCTTGTTCTAAAGCTTGAATTTGTCGACTTATAGCAGATTGACTTAGATTTAAGTTAATTGTTGCGTTAGTAAAACTGCCTGCTTCAGCAACTGCATGAAAAATTTTTAATTTATCCCAATCCATTATTTGTTTAAATCAACTATCACTCTTCCAGAAATTTCCCCTTTTAAAATTTTTGGATAAGTTTCAATCAACTCCTCTAAGCTAACAGTTACAATTGATTTTTCTAGTAAATCAAAATCAATTAATTTTGAAGCTTCCGACCATATAAATTCTCTTCTTTTAATACTACAATTAGCAGAGTCCATTCCCCAAAGCTTAATTCCTCTTAACATAAAAGGTATAACGCTTGTATTAAGTTCATTGTTATTTGCATTTCCACATACTGCAATAATACCATTAGGTTTTGTTTGAACGATTGTGTTAGCTAAAATTTTACCACCCACAGTATCAACTACACCATCCCACAAACCTTTATCAATTAACCTTGGGTCCTTGTCAAATTCAGACCTGTTTACAACAGTTTTAGCACCTAATGATTTTAAGTAATCAGCTTTAGAATCTTTTCCTGTAACTGCGGTAACATTATAGCCTAGCTTTGATAACGCCATAACTGATACACTTCCCACTCCACCTGTGGCACCTGTTACTAACACATCATTAACTTTTTCACCTAACAAAATACTTTCTCTTGCTTGAATTGCAAAAGCGCTCATTAAAGAAGTAAATCCAGCTGTCCCTAAAATCATTGCTTGTCTACTTGTTAAATCTTTTGGTTTTTTAACTAAAAAATCTGCATTGACTTTTGCTATTTGAGAATATCCACCAAAAAATACTTCTCCCACTCTAAAACCAGTTAAGATTACTTCATCACCTTCATTAAATTTTGAATTTTCACTTTCTATAACTGTACCTGAAAAATCTATGCCAGGTATATGAGGAAACTCTTTAACTAACCTTCCTCCATTTTTTAGAATCATTCCATCTTTAAAATTAAGATCTGAATAATCGACCTTAATAGTTACATCGCCATGTTTTAAAAAACTTTTATCAATTGATTTTACTTCTCTTGAAAAATTATCACCTTCTTGATTGATAATTAATGCTTTGAATTGATCTGACACTTTAATCTTTTGCGATACTTATAAATCTTAAATATCTATTTTGAAAACTAAGGTCTTCCTTAAATTGACCTAAGTAATAATTTGTTACAGTTGATGCGTGTTCTTTTTTTATTCCTCTCATAGTCATACATTGGTGAGTAGAATCTATTGTAACAGCTACACCTTTTGCATCTAAAGACTCCATTAAAGTCTTAGCAACTTGCATTGTAAGTCTCTCTTGGGTTTGTAATCTTTTAGAAAAAACTTCAACAACTCTTGCAAGTTTACTCAATCCTACAACTCTTTCTTTAGGAATATACGCAACATGAGCTTTGCCAATAATTGGTGCCATATGATGTTCACAATGACTTTGGATAGAAATATTTTTTTGTATTACCATGTCATCGTAACCATCTACATCTCCAAAAGTTTTGTCTAAGATTTTATTGGGATCAACTTTGTAGCCTGAAAAATATTCTTTATAAGCTTTCATAACTCTTTTAGGTGTTTCTAATAATCCTTCTCTATTAGGATCTTCACCCAACCAAGTTAAAATAGTTTTGAATGCTTCTTCTGCTTCTTTATCAGAAACATTATTTGCATCTAATATTTTACCATCTGTGTCTTTAACTAATTTCATAGCGCCTTTTTATACAGTAATTCCTTATTTTTAAAAATATTTAATATATCTAAATATATGCTAAATAATCACACCATATGTTCAAAAAAAGAGAAAATGTAGAAGAAATTGAGGAGGGAAACCTTCTTTCTCCAAAGTTTGATAATGATGGTCTGATACCTGTAATTACAATGTGTTCTAAAACTAAAGATGTTTTAATGCACGGGTACATGAATGTTGAAGCATTTAAAAAGACTATTGAGACAAAAGAGGCTCATTATTTTAGTAGATCAAGAAAAGCTATTTGGCACAAAGGTAAAACTAGTGGATTTACTCAAAAGGTAACAGAATTAAGAATTGACGATGATCAAGATTCAGTTTGGATGACAGTTGATATAGGTGATGGTGCTAGTTGCCATGTAGGATATAGATCTTGTTTTTATAGATCTATTCCAATGGGACCCATTGATAACGGTCGTAAAATAGAAATGGAATTTTTAGAAAAAGAAAAAAAATTTGATCCAGAGGAAGTTTACAAAGGTCAGCCTAATCCAACAAAAATCTAAATGAGTGATAAACAAAAAAATGTTCTAGGTGAAGATCTAGAAGAGTGTTCTAACAATCCTTTAACAGGCTGGTACCGTGATGGTTGTTGCAACACTGATGAAAATGATCATGGTGTTCACACAGTTTGTGCAAAAGTTACAACTGAATTTTTAGAATGGTTAAAAGTTGCAGGTAATGATTTAATCACACCTCATCCAGAATTTGGATTTCCAGGTTTAAAAGATGGAGATGGATGGTGTGTTTGTGCAAGTTGGTATGCAAAAGCAGTTGAAGCTGGCAAAGGATGTCCTGTATTTTTAAAAAGAACTCACAAAAATACTCTAAAACACGTACCTATTGAAACTTTAAAAAAGTTTGCAATAGATTTATCTTAAACTACATATTTCCATATTTAGGTCCACCACTACCTTCTGGTGTAACCCAAGTAATATTTTGAGATGGCTCCTTGATATCACAAGTCTTACAATGAATACAGTTTTGAGAATTAATCACAAATTTATTTACGTCATTTTCTTTTTGAACCTCATAAACCCCTGCTGGACAATATCTTTGTGCAGGTTCATCAAATTTTTCTAAAGTATAATTTATTGGTAAATTAGGATCTTTGAGTTTTAAATGAACTGGTTGATTGTCAGCGTGATTTGTGCCTGTTAGATAAACTGAGCTTGTTTTGTCAAAGGTAATAATATTATCATATTTTGGATATTCTATTTTAGGCATCTCATTTGCAGTTTTTAATGTTTCATGATCAGCGTGTTTGTGTTTTAATGTAAAAGGTAATTTTCCTTTAAATAAAATTTGGTCAATACCAGTAAAAATTATTCCAAGAATTAAACCCCAACTAAAGCTAGGTTTTACATTACGTGCTGCATGAAGTTCTTCATAAACCCAACTCTTTTTAAATTTTTCATCATAAATAGATAGATTTTTATTTTCTTTAATATTTTCAAATATTGTCTCAGCAGCAATCATTCCACTTTTCATTGCAGTATGTGAACCTTTAATTTTGGGCATATTCAATGTTCCTGCATCACAACCAACAAGTAGTGCTCCTGGCATAAACATTTGAGGTAAACTTTGAAGTCCACCTTCAATTAAGGCTCGAGCGCCATAAGAAATTCTTTTTCCCCCTTCTATAATTTTTTTGATTGATGGATGAGTTTTAAATCTCTGAAACTCATCATAAGGTGAAAGATGTGGGTTTTTATAATCTAAACCTATGACATACCCCAAAAATACTTGTTTATTTTCTGCATGATACATAAAACTTCCACCATAAGTATTGTTATCTAGTGGCCATCCTGCTGTATGCATCACCATTCCTTCTTCATGATTTTTATCTTCTATTTCCCAAATTTCTTTAAAACCAATTCCATATTGTTGAGGGTCTTTATTTTTTGAAAGATTAAATTTTTCTATCAGTTGTTTTCCTAAATGACCTCTACAGCCTTCTGCAAACACAGTTACCTTGCCTAGTAATTCTATGCCTGGTTCAAAACTATCTTTTTTATTACCCTCTTTATCAATACCCATATCTTGGGTAGCAACACCCTTAACTGATCCATCTTCATTGTATAAAATTTCACTCGCTGGAAACCCCGGAAATATTTCGACCCCTAAATCTTCCGCTTGTTCTGCTAACCATCTGCATAAATTAGCTAAACTAATAATATAATTGTTGTGATTTTGTTGAACCTTAGGAAGCAACCATGTAGGCCAGCTTAAAGATTTAGTTTTTCCTAAAAATAAAAACTTTTCTTTAGATACTTTTGTTTTAATTGGTGAATTAAGTTCTTTCCAATTAGGTAAAAGTTCGTCTAACGCTCTTGTTTCAAAAACATTACCACTTAAAATATGGGCACCAATTTCTGATGCTTTTTCTAATAGGCAAACGTTTAAATTTGAGTCAAGTTGTTTAAGCTTGATTGCTGTAGATAATCCTGAGGGACCTCCCCCAATAATAACAACATCATACTCCATCGACTCTCTACCCATAAGATATTTTTATCTTTAAGAATTATTTTTGTATAGTGTTTAATTTGTTCAACTCTTCTAAGAACTGTGGCAAAGCTTCAAATAGATCTGCTTCTAAACCATAATCTGCGACACTAAAAATTGGAGCTTCTCCGTCTTTATTAATTGCAACAATTACTTTGCTCTCTTTCATGCCCGCTAAATGTTGGATGGCTCCTGATATTCCAACTGCAATATATAAATCTGGGACAACCACTTTACCCGTTTGACCAACCTGATGATCGTTACTAATATAACCAGCATCAACAGCTGCTCTTGAAGCACCTATTGCTGCATTTAATTTATCTGCAATAGAAGTAATTAATTTAAAGTTATCTCCACTTTGCATCCCTCTTCCACCTGATACTACTATTCTTGCTGTACCTAGCTCTGGTCTATCTGATTTGATTTCTTCTCTTTTAATAAATTTTGTTAATGAAAATTCTTCTGCTGTTTCAGCAGTTTCAATTGGTGCCGAACCACCTGAGCTCTCACATGGTTCAAAAGATGTTGGCCTAATAGTAATACATTTTTTTACATCAGTACTTTTAACCGTTGCAAAAGCATTTCCTGCATAAATAGGTCTAACAAAAGTATCTGCTGACTCTACTTTAATAATATCACTTACCTGTGATGTATCTAATTTAGCAGCTATTCTTGGCATTAAATTTTTACCAAATGTATTTGCTGAACAAACTATATGAGAATAATTATCTGCAAGCTTTGTAACAACGGGAGCAAAATTTTCTGCTAAAAAATTTTCATAATGAGCAGCTTCAACTGTGATTACTTTTTTAACCAAAGGAAGTTCTGAGACAGCTTTTGCAGCATCACTACAATTATTGCCAATCACTAATGCGTGAACATCACTATCTATTTGAGATGCTGCTGTTACAGCATTTAAGGTAAAAGATTTTAGCTCTTTATTGTTATGCTCTGCGATTAATAAGACTGACATTAAATTACTTTTGCCTCATTTTTTAATTTTTGAACTAATTCAATAACACTAGAGACCTTAATTCCAGCTTTACGCTTAGGTGGTTCTTCAACTTTAATCTGTTGTATCTTAGGTGCTGTATCAATTCCTAGATCTGATGCATTTATTTGCTCAATTGGTTTTTTCTTCGCCTTCATTATATTTGGCAATGAGGCATATCTAGGTTCATTTAATCTTAAGTCACATGTAACTATTGCTGGAGTATTTATTTCGATAGTTTCTAAACCCTCGTCAATTTCTCTAACAACTTCTAATTTTCCATCTTTTACCTCAATTTTTGAAGCAAAAGTTGCTTGAGGCCAATCTAGTAAAGCACTTAACATTTGTCCTGTTTGGTTACAGTCATCATCTATCGCTTGTTTACCCATAAATACTAAATCCGGTTTTTCTTTATCAACAATTTTTTGTAAAATTTTTGAAACAGCTAAAGGTTCTATGACGCCATCAGCCTTAACATGAATTCCTCTATCAGCTCCAACAGCCAAGGCTTTTCTTACAGTTTCCTGAGCTTTTTCTTCACCAACGGTAACAGCAATTACTTCTGTGGCTTTTCCACTTTCTTTTATTTTAACTGCTTCTTCGATAGCATTATCATCTGGTGGATTTGTTGACATCTTAACATTATCAGTGACAACACCAGTTCCATCTTCTTTAACTCTTATTTGGACGTTGTAATCAATAACTCTTTTAACAGCGACTAAAATTTTCATTAAGCTCTCAATAAATTATTTTCTGAGTCGTATGGACTCTCTTCTATTACTGTAGCCTCATACATTTCACCCAAAATATCAACTTGTAATTTGTCGCCTACATTAGCATGCTCTGGTTTAACCATTGCAAGAGCAATTGATTTATCTAATCTAAAACCAAATTCACCACCTGTTGCTCTTCCAACAACTTTATTATCCTTATAGATTGGGTTATTTCCCAAAACATCAGCATCTTTGGTATTGTGAACTTCAAGAGTAATAAGTTTATTGTGAAAACCTTTTTCTCTCCACTTATTCAAAGCCTCTAATCCAATAAAGTTTCCTTTATTTGGATGAACAAATCTATCTAAACCAGACTCATAAGGTGAGTATTCAATTGAAAGCTCTGTACCAACTAGTTTATATGATTTTTCTAATCTTAAACTATTCATTGCTCTAATACCAAATGGTTTGATACCTAAGTCTTTTCCTGCTTCCATTAATTTATCAAAAATATGATTTTGATATTCAATTGGATGATGAAGTTCCCAACCTAATTCTCCAACAAAGTTTACTCTCATTGCATTAACAGGTGCATATCCAACATCGACATTTTGTGCAGTTAACCATTTAAAGTTTTCATTTGAAAAATCATCAGTAGATACTTTTTGCAATAACTCTCTTGATTTAGGACCCGCAAGAACCAATACACCTGTACTGTTAGTTAAATCTTCAAAAGTAACACCGTCATCTGGCATCCATTTTTTAATCCAATCATGATCTAATCTTAAGTTAGCACCAGCAGATACTAAATAGAAACTATCTTCAGCTTCTCTCATAATTGTAAATTCTGAATGAACTCCACCTTTGGTATTCAGAGCATGACATAATCCAATTCTTCCTATTTTTTTTGGTAATTTATTTGCAACTAAATGATCCAAAAACTCCTCTGCTTTTGGACCCTTTATTCTACATTTTGCAAATGCTGTCATATCCAAAAGACCAACATTGTCTTTTACATTTTGACATTCTTTTTTAATAGCTTCAAACCACTTTGATCTTCTAAATGACCAATCATCTTTTTGCTCCATACCATCTGTTGCAAAGAAATTAGGTCTTTCCCATCCAAATTTTTGACCAAAAACTGCTCCTAAATCTTTCATTCTCTCATAACAAGGAGATGTTCTTAAAGGTCTTGCCGCTGGTCTTTCTTCATCTGGATAGTGAGTAATAAATACATGGCTATAAGCTTCTTCATTTTTAGCTTTTAAATAAGACTTGGTAGCATAATCTCCATAACGTCTTGGCTCAACTCCAAGCATATCAATAGTTGGTTCACCATCAATAATCCATTCAGCTAATTGCCATCCTGCTCCACCTGCTGCAGTAATTCCAAAACTATGTCCTTCGTTAATCCAAAAGTTTTTTAATCCCCATGCAGGTCCAACAATTGGATTACCATCCGGTGTATAACAAATTGCACCGTTATAAACTTTTTTAACACCTACTTCTCCAAATGCAGGAACACGATGAATTGCTCCCTCAATGTGTGGAGCTAATCTATCTAAATCTTCTTGAAACAATTCATACTCTGAATCTTTTGAGGGACCATTAACATAACAAGCTGGAGCACCATCTTCATATGGTCCTAAAATTAAACCACCTGCTTCTTCTCTCATATACCATCTGTTATCACTATCCCTAAGAACTCCCATTTCGGGTAAGCCATCTTTTTTTCTTTTTTGAATTTCAGGATGTGGTTCAGTTACAATGTATTGATGTTCAACTGGAATAACAGGAATATCTAAGCCAACCATTTTACCAGTTTGTCTTGCAAAGTTTCCTGAGCAAGAAATAACATGTTCACACTCAATAGAACCTTTGTCAGTTTCAACAACCCAACCATCTTTAGTTTGTTTCATTGAGAGTACACTTGTATTTCTATAAATTTCAGCTCCCATATTTCTTGCACCTGTTGCCATTGCTTGTGTTAAATCAGCAGGCTGAATATATCCATCTTCTGGGTGTTGGATAGCGCCAACTAAATCTTCTGTATGACATAAAGGCCAAATTTCTTTTACTTGATCTGGTGTTAAAAATTTAACATCAACTCCAATAGTTTGGGCAACACCAGCGTACTGATGATACTCATCCATTCTATCTTTAGTACTTGCTAAACGAATATTTGAAACAACACTAAAGCCAACATTTTTTCCAGTTTCCTCTTCTAATTTTTTATAAAGATCCACTGCGTATTTATGAAGTTGTCCAACTGAATAACTCATATTAAACAAAGGCAATAATCCTGCTGCATGCCATGTAGATCCTGATGTTAATTCTTTTCGTTCAACAAGAACAACATCTGACCAACCTTTTTTGGCTAAGTGGTAAAGAGCACTAACGCCTACTACTCCACCGCCAACTACGACAACTTTAGTTTTTGTTTTCATCCGGGATTCCTACTAAATTTTTTGAAATAACGAAACAAAATTGTATCTGTGGATAATTAAATTGAGCTGCCAAGTGGAATTGGATTTGACACCATCGTAGTCAGCCAACAATCCTTCAACACACCCTCAAGAGTGTATTTTTCGACCTGCCAATTGAACTTGTGATAGATTTTATCTTTGTCTAAAATTATCACCTCGAATTGAGCCCATTTGTCACTACTTCCAAGCTCGGTAATAGTGTGACTGAGGTGATCCAACATCATTTGGTAAGAATCTCCTTTGATCATTCTCTTAAAATTGGGTAACGGGCCAGTGACCTTTTTATTGTTTGGATGAGCAAAATTCCAAGTTTGCTCAATTCCACTATCTTTAAATTCTAGATCATTTTTTTGAAGTCCACTTAGCTGGATTTTAACTACTTCTGATGGCTTAATATTACTGTTAGGTTTTAAAATTTCTGCCTTTGATGAAGTTAAAAAAATAGAAATAAAGAATAATATTTTAAATGTTATTTGCAGTCTTTTTAACATCTTCTAAAAATTCTTCTCTCTTTGCATCACTTACAAAGGGTACCGCAAAATATCTTCTATAGACAATGTTATATATGCCACACATGTGAAACACCCCTCTTTTTAATCTTCTAATAGGTAAATTTAAAAAGAAAGTTGTGATTGCTAGTCTTGGAGAACCATAGGTACAAAAAATTATTGCTTTTTTTTGTCTCAAATTACCTATTGGATATCCGTAATTACCCCAAAGTTGTTTAAATTTAAATGCCCAAGGAGGAGCTAAAACTTTATCAATCCAACCTTCGACGATGGCGGGCATTCTAAAATTCCAAATGGGTGCTATTAGAACAATTGTATCACATTCTTCTATTCTTTGGCGGTGATTTAAAACATCTTCACCAGGTTCTTCTCCAGCAAAAACAGGATTAAACTTTTCTTTATATAAATCTACTGAGTCAACCTTATTACCTTTTGCTTCGGCAGTTTTAACAAATGTATCTCTTATCGCAGCATTGAAAGATTTATCATTATAATGTCCGTAGACTAAAAAAATTTTTTTCATTTCTTTTTAATAGCAAAATAATTAAAAATAACTATTGATTTTTTTGATTATTCTTGAGTTTTGTATTTACTGTTATTAATTATAAAAACAAATACGATAGGTAAAATTAATGTTAGTAAGGTCACTACAATTAATAATATTCCAAGTTCAGAATAATCTGCAGTAGTTTGAATTTCACCTGATACTTTATCTTTAACCTCTCTAGTAACTGTAAATATTTCATTTAAATACTTTGTTCCAAGAGCACTTGCAGAAAGGGCTAAATTTGTAAAAGATGCAAAAACAGCAAAAAAAGTTGCTTTTAGATGTGAGGGTGCATTTTTTGCAATCCAAGCCAATAAAGGAATCATCGATACTTGACCCAAGGGAGACTCTAAGGCTGTATTAATCAGTGCAATAAATTTTGCATCAACAACCCCGCCTGTTAATGAAGCTGTCCAATTATGAAATCCGTAATACATCCCAACACTAGGTAAAAATAAAACTGCACCAGCAATACTTAGTACAACTATTATTCTTGCAATTGAGTTATTAGCCATAAATGGTCTTAATAAAACTATTCCGGCTAAAGTTAAAACTGAAGCTAGTAGAGATAAAACTGAAAAAAACTGTTCATTAAACCCAAGTTCATCAATTTCAAACCAGGTTAAACCAGGTCCAGGACCTGGCATTGCCCTAAATATAAAAATGATTACTGCTGTTCCAACAATCGTTAGTCGTAAATTCTCTGGTAACTCTTTAATGAGTTTAAACATCAAAAATAAAATTATGATAACTGAACCGATAAAAACTATTTCTTGAGCAAAGGGAACTTTAAAAGACCCAATTGATAAAGTGAAAATAACAAATATTAAACTACCTCCCAAAATCCACCAATTAACCTTGGTTTTTTCTGCTCCTCTCTCTTCTTTAAATTCTAATCCTAGAGATTTTAAATTTTCAATTTTTTTATTTCTTAAATGTTTTGCTAAAAGTACCCCTGCAATTGAGACAACCGGTATAACTAATGCATAAATATATATTTTACCGTATAGAGCAATTTTAGCAGATTGTTCTAAGCTATCCACGTCTCTAAATAAGATAACATTTACAAGTGCTACTAAAACAGTCCCCCCAATAATTGCAAAACGTCCAAGAGTTTGCATTGTTGTATGCATGATCTTAATTTGATCTTTACTATAATCACTTCCGCTCTCATCAGTTAATGGAACAGCTTCAACTGTCATTGCATCTGCAACAACATCTTGTACGACATAACCAACTGGTGCTAAAATTACACTAATTACAAACCAAGTTTCTACTGAAAAAATTTGAGCTAAGTTTTCAGTATGAATTATAAGGCCATACATAATGAGTAAACTTAGTGCTATTAAAAATGCACCAAAAAAAACCATATAATTTTTTCTATCCCAGATAAGATCAACTAAATGACCTAATGGCATTTTCAAAGCCCATGGAATTCCTGCCCAAAATCCTAATCCTGCAAGAAACGCAGCTGATAAATTCAAGTAATCTTTAACA
This sequence comes from Candidatus Pelagibacter sp., assembly GCA_028097645.1. The sequence continues at coordinate 18,244 of JAOHEU010000003.1, forward strand.
AAAAAGGTTCCAACAATTCCTGTTAAACCAGAAATACCTGCTGCAACATAAACCATTAATGGTGGAAGATAGCTCCATTTAAACTGTCGCCCTAAATCTAAAAAAGTATTATCTAAAAATTCAAGTAATTTATTCATACAAACATTTTTATTAAAATATTATACTTTAATTAGAGCAATATAAAATCTAACTAATCTTACTGAGATTAAAAAATTTAACTAAATAAAATCCAATAAACATAGCAAAAACAAAAATTATTGAACTAATATTTAAAAGTGCAAGAGACGATATTGCAGGACCAGGACAAAGTCCTCCAAGCCCCCAACCTGCACCAAATAAAGCTGAGCCTATAATTAGCTTATTGTTTATTTCTTTGTTATTAGAGTAATTAAACTTTTCAGCTAACAAGGGTTTTTCTTTGTTCTTAATTAGATGAAATAGTGGAGATGAAACAACTAAAGCTCCAATCATAACAAATGCTAATGAAGGGTCCCAATTTCCAAATAAATCTAAAAACGCTAATACTTTTGCAGGATTAACCATTTCGGACACAACCAATCCAATTCCAAAGATAATACCAGCGATTAATGAAATTAATTTGTTCATATAAAATTTTTAATTAACACAGTTAGAATACCAACAACCATAAATGTTATGGTTGCAATAATTGATCTTAATGAAAATCTTCCTATGCCACTTATTCCATGGCCACTTGTGCAACCTCCACTTACTCTTGTGCCTATTCCAACTAGTAATCCTGCAAATATTAATAAAATAAAAGAATTTGAAATCGTAATGTTTATTTCCTTACTGGTAAATAAACTATAAATGATGGGACCTAATATTAATCCAAGCAAAAATAATAAATTATCAAACTTGTTATCTTTTTCAGTTAAAGCGTTCGAGGCTATTCCGCTAATTCCAACTAATCTCCCATTAAATAAAAAAAAAATTACCACTGCTAAACCAATGATCATTCCTCCTAGAGTTGCTGTAATTGGGGTAAAATTTACTATATTCATTTAATTACTCAAAACTGGAAAAGCTTGTATCTTATTTAAAAAAAATTTTTGATATTCCATTTTAGTACATTTGTTCTCTATGTAATCAATATTGTTTTTATGCATTAATTTTTTTGCTTCTTCATCTCTAATACCTAGTTGAAGCCATAATACTTTTGCTCCAATTTTTACTGTATCCTTTGCTATTGCATATGCCTCTTTAGAAGGTCTAAAAACATCTACAATTCCAACTGGCTCTTTAATATCTGTAATTTTTTCAAAAACTTCTTCGCCTAAAATTTTTTCACCCTTAGCTCTTGGATTAACTGGAATAACTTTAAATCCATATTTTTGCATATACTTCATAACTATAGTTGATGGTTTTTTAGGATCTTTACTAACACCAATCATTGCAATAGTTTTATGTTTTGAGAGAATATCTTTTATTTCTGACATGAATTATTTATTTTTATTAATCTGGTCTTCACAAAATTTACGGGCTTCTTCTAAGTCTGTAATTTTAGAGTCTGATAATTTTTGACTTCCTGCAAGACATGCATCAACTGCTCTTTTAAAATTATGATCATTAAAACTTAAAATAAAAAACATCCCAGCAATAATAAAAATAAAAATCAAAATATTTTTTTTATTTTTCATTACTTATTTTTCCATTTTGGTGTTCTTTTTTCTAAAAATGCTGAGATCCCCTCTTTAGCATCCATTGCCATCATATTAATTGTCATCATTTTACTAGTATAAGCATAAGCTTTTTTTAAAGGCATTTCTAATTGCTTGTAAAAAGCTTGCTTGCCAATTTTAATTGTTAAATTTGATTTTGAGGCAATAGTTTTTGCAACTTTTAATACCTCATTCTCTAATTTAGATTTTGAAAAATAATCATTTATTAATCCAATTTCTTTTGCATAATTTGCTTTAATAGGTTCTCCTGTTAACAACATTTTCATCATTGGTTTTCTATGAATTTTTCTACTAACAGCAACCATTGGAGTGCTACAGAACAATCCTATATTAACTCCAGGTGTTGCAAACAATGTATCATTCGTGCTGTAAGCTAAATCACAACTTGCAACTAATTGACATCCAGCTGCAAATGCAGCTCCATGAACTTTCGCAATTACTGGCTTTCTTCCTTCAACAATTTGCAGCATAACTTTTGAACAAAGATTAAATAATTTTTGGTACTTTTCTTTTTTATTTAATCCTCTAACCTCTTTTAAATTGTGACCAGCACTAAATCCTTTACCAGCACCTTCTAAAATAATTACTTTTATCTTTTTGTCTGCATCAAGTTTTTTAAACGCATTAAGTAAATCAGTTAAATTTTTAAAAGATAATGAATTATATGTTTTTTGTTCATCAATGATAATTGATGCAATTTCATTGGTTATTTTTTTTATCTTAATGTTAGTTATCATATTAATCTGCAAGTCCATCTGATCTTGGTTGATTTCTTTCTATATGAATTGGTAATACTTTTCCATAAATAGCTTCTGAATGTTCGGGGGTATTTACTCTCCAAGGGTCTAGTACATAAGCTGGGATACAGAGATATCTTGGCTTATTTCCTTTTACCTTAGTTACTCTATGCATTGTAAATCTCCCTTTAAATATCTGTAAATCTCCTGGTTCTAAATTTAATTGTCTAACTTTACTTCTGTCACCATCAAGTACTTTTTTTACTTCTTCAAAATTTTCGTTTCCAGGTTTTCTGATAAATGGACAATATTCAAAAATTCCACCTTCATCAGGTTTTTGTATCATTATACTCAGAGTAAATTCACAACTGTCAAAATGCCAAGGTAGAATTCCTTCTGGTCTCATCACATTGTATGCATGACAAGCTAATGGGTCCGCCCATCTATATATTGGTGAGATACCTAAACAAGCTGATACAAATTTTAAAAGCTCATCTTGCTCATATAAAAATTTCATTTCAGAATTTTTTTCAAACAAATTTGAGTTTAAATATCCATTATCCCTTTCCATGAAAGTTCTTTTAGGATGATTTGAAGATAAAGATAGATCATCCTTAGAGTTAAGATATGGATTAATACTTTTTTTAGACATAAAAACTTTATCAATTTTTTTTTCTAATTCAAAATTCATAATTTCAATTGATTCTGGTAAAATGAAATTTGGAATAGTAGAACAACTAAATTGATCTAAATCATCTTTGCATTTTTTAATTAATTTTTGGATCTTGTTCGAAGATAAATCGTGAATAGGGTAATTTTCTAAATCTACAATAGTTTTTAATCTATCATTCATTAAAAACTATTTTAATTTTCCTTCTTCTCTCATCTTGGCTCTTATTTTAGTAGCAGATATTTCTTGAATTTCTTTTGATAGTTCAATTTCTTCAATTTTGTATCCAACACCTCGTCCATAACAAATATTAGTAATATTTGGCACCATCATTACTTTAAAATGACCTTCAAACTCTGGGTTTAACCTGTCTTCTATATTTTTTTTAACTGTTTCAAAATCAAAAGGGTTATCGTCGACCCCTTGTACATCTCTAATTTGAATACAAACTTGACCTGTTTTTTTAATAATTTCTTTAAATAAAGTATAATGGCCATCATGAAATGGTTGCCATCTTCCCAACATTTGTGCAGTTGGTTTTTTGTTATCCCATTCGTAAGCCATTATTTTATCTCCTTTATTATTTTTGGTGCCCAATTTTTAGCATTTTGTGTAGTTACATGGTAGTCAAACTTATCCGGCTTAACAAACATTTTATTCGTATCATCAAATCTTCCTTCTTTAATAGTATCAACCCAAATAATAAAATCAGCAGGAAATAAAGCTCTTGCTTCAGGCGTTGGGCAAATAAAATCTGCCACAACAAAATTTCCTTCCTCTTTTAATTTTTTTGCAAAATCTGCCATTCTTTTTGCTTGTCTTTTTCTTCCTTCTTTAGAAAAATCCCAGTCATTTGCTTCTTTTCTAACTTCATCAGCATTTAATCTTTTTGCATTAATCATTGGAGCTAATTCATTAGCTAATGTTGTTTTGCCTGATCCTGGCAGGCCCATTATTAAAATAATTTTCATTTTTTATAATAAACTATTTGCTACCCATTTATGAAATTGATGAGTAGGTTGATCCATAACTGGTGAAAAATTTCCTCCATTGTAAACTGGTGTTCCTCTCCCTGCCTGGTTTCCTTCAATTGCGCTTATATCTTCCAACATAACATCTTTCCAAAATCTTATATTTTTTTTTCTTAATTCTTTAAGCTCTTCTCCATTGGCACTTTTATCACCAACATAATACATTTGCATGTGCTCTATAGTTTTATTAGTTGCAACTGGTTCCAACCAAAATACGTAAAAATGATCAAGGTGCAAACCAATCATTACATTGGGAAATAATGCAATATACTCAGATTTTTTAAGAGAATTTTTTTCCCAGTTTTTAAATGTATCAAATTTTTTATTTCCTTCTACGGGTTGCTCATATTTTTCACTTCCTTGTCCTGCAAATCGATTTGGCCATCCTTGAATATGGTAGTGATCATTAATATTTGATATTCTATTCAATTCCGGATGAATAGTTGGTAGATGATAACTTTCACAATAATTTTCTATAGCAAATTTCCAATTGCTATTAACTTCTAAATCAAAAGTACCATAATCATTAGAGTGAACTAATAATTTTTGATCTTCATGATTTATAAATTTAGACCACCTTTGTTCAAGTGGTTTGATATAATCTTCAAAATCAATTTCATTCGAATTAATATTTACAAAGATTATATCCATCCATATTTTTGATCTAATTTCTTTTAGATTGCTCTGATTCTTTTCAAATTTATCTGAATTATGAACATTTAAGCCTCCGATATGGGGGGTGGCTACTAGGTTACCTTTAAAATCATATGACCATGAATGGTAAGGGCATCTAATTACATTTTTTAAAGTACATGGCTTATCTAAAAGCTTAAAACCTCTATGACTACAAACATTATGAAATACTCTAATCTTAAGATCTTTGTCTCTAACAATTAGTAAAGGAATCCCGAGTAGATTGTATGGTATTGCATCACCAGCCTTGGGTATTGAACTGCCCACTCCAATAACTGTCCATTTATTGCAAAAAATCTGATTTCTTTCATACTCTAAATATTGTTCGCTTGTGTAACACTCATTTGGAAGTCCGTTTGCAGTCTCAATTGCTCTATCCACATTCATCAATTTTTTGATATCCAAGATCTCTGAAAGAGGTTTATTTTTCTGATTTTGATCCACAAAAAAAATTATCATGGACATAACTTTTGGCAACAAATTTCCATTTTGAGCCATGCTGAATTTCTTTGACAGCTTTTTCAAATAAGATAATGATCTGAAAAAAATGAATTTTTCATTAGAAATTGGTCCAAATACTGACCTCGAAACACTGCCTCCTGTAAAGGATGTGTACGTTACAATGCTACCTGGTGGAGACTATAAAGAGACTTCAAATCAATCAATTGAACTTGTAAAAAAAGGTTTCAATCCTGTGCCTCATTTTCCTGCGAGATCAATTCAAAATGATCCTGAGCTTAAAGATTATGTTTCAAGATGTAAAGATGGCGGAGTAAAACAAGCGTTAATAATTGGTGGTGGCAGAGAACCAATGGGAAAATTTGATAGTTCGTTTCAACTTTTAGAAACAGGATATTTTGAAAATATGAAAATAGGAATTGCTGGACATCCTGAGGGAAGTCCTGACATATCCGATACAGATTTAGACAAAGCTATGATAGATAAAAAGCCTTATGCTGATTATATAGTAACTCAATGGTTATTAGATCCTCAGCCTATTATAGATTTTATTTCTAAACAAAGCGTACCAGTGCATGTTGGAATTACTGGGCCTCTAAAAATATCAAGCTTAATTAAGTTTGCAAATATTGTTGGAGCAAAAAATTCCTTAAATTTTCTTAAATCTAATTTTAGTAAGGCGTTAGATTTATTGAAACCTAAAGACCCTAATGATTTAATTGGGAAAGTTAAATCGCATACTGATAACTTCCACATTTATACATTCGGCGGCTTGAAGGAAACAAACAAGTGGTTGAAGGAGAATAGTTATGTCTAATGAATTTGACTATACTAAACTAAAACATGTTACTTCAGTTGATCAATCAGATCGTGCAGTACCATACAATTTAAGACAAAGTGGGCCAACTAAAGTTGAAATGCTTATCTCAACAAGGGTAAGAAAATCACCTTATTGGCATTTATCAATGCAGGCAGGTTGTTGGAGAGCAACTGTTTACAATCGTATTTATCACCCAAGAGGCTATGTAAAACCAGAAGATGGTGGAGCAATGGTTGAGTATGATGCAATTGTAAATCACGTTACTATGTGGAACGTTGCTGTTGAAAGACAAATCAGAGTTAAAGGTCCAGATGCAGAAAAATTTACTGACTATGTAATAACCAGAGATGCAACAAAGATTTCTCCTATGAGAGCAAGATATGTAATCTTGTGTAACGCATATGGTGGAGTTTTAAACGATCCAATTCTTCTTAGAATTTCTGAAAACGAATTTTGGTTTTCATTATCAGACTCTGATATTGGTATGTACCTTCAAGGTGTAAATGCTGATGGAAGATTTGACTGTACGATTGAAGAAATTGATGTCAGTCCTGTGCAGATACAAGGACCTAAATCAAAAGCTTTAATGAAAGATCTTTGTGGAGATCAAGTTGATTTCGACAATATGCCTTTCTATGGTTTAGCAGAAGTTAAAGTGGGTGGAAGAAGTTGTGTCATTTCACAATCTGGTTTCTCAGGTGAAGCTGGATATGAAATCTACTTAAGAGATTCTACTTTATATGCTGAGGATATGTGGAATGCTGTTCTTGAGGCTGGAAAAAAACATAGTCTTATGGTTATTGCTCCTGCTCACCACAGAAGAATTCAAGCTGGAATTCTTTCATGGGGTCAAGATATGGACCAACAACACAATCCTTTTCAGTGTAACTTAGGTTATCAAGTTTCATTATCTGGAAAAGGTGAATGGGCTAAAAAAGGAGACTATGTAGGTAAAGCCGCATTAGAAAAAATGGGTGCTGAACTTAAAGATGGTAAAAAACCTTACAAGCTTCAATTGGTTGGACTTGAGTTAGGTGGAAAACCAATCGAAGAGTATGCTCCTGATTTTTGGCTAGTATCACCTGAGAATGGTGGAGATCCAGTAGGATTTATTACTTCTCCTTGGTATCACCCAGAGAAAAAACAAAACATTGCAATGGGATATGTGCCATTTGATGGAACATTAAATGCAAATGGTTTTCCAAAAGGTAAGGTTGGAACTAAATATAAAGTTCATTTACCTGAAAAATACTCAGACACACCAGGAACACCTGTTGATGCAGTAGTAGTAGATATTCCATTCAAAGAGTCTTTCAACGCTAATACAAGAGAAGTTGTGAAAGGCTAAATTTATTATTATGGGGGAGCAAAAATTTAAGCTCCCCCATTTTTTCAATGACTAAAGGTTTTTTAATCGTAATTTGCATTATCATTGCGATTGCTTTAATAATATTTCCGCTATTAGTTTCATATAAAGCACAAAAAAAGAAAGATGATTAAAGAGCTATTCAATATTTTAATTAGCATTTTTAGATTAAATAAAGATTTTTTTGTAAATAAAAAAAATTTTGATCAAGCATCAATCTACTTTGCAATATTACTAATTTTGATTGGTGCAATCATAAGCATAATTCCAAATAGCTCTTTTTTAATTTATATGAGTTCAAAATTTGATTTAGGAGTTATTCAAGGACCTTCACTAAGGTTTGTTATAATTACTTCAATACTTATGTGGTTTATTAAAACTACATATTTATTTTTTGTAGGAACAATTTTATTCCCTAGTAAAAAAACAAAATGTAATTTTAGAAAATTACTTATTCTAGTAGCTTATTGCCAAGTTCCTTTGTTTTTAAATGCTTTAATTTTAACACCAGGATTTCTGTTATTAGCTTTTATTACTTATACTTGGTATAACGTATCTCTTATCATTGGGTTAAAAATATTTCTTAATTATGATAGTTATATTAAAACGACTTTTGTTTCATTAGCTCCACAAATTATATTTTTTTTATTTATTCTTTCCTCTTTTCAAAAAAACACTATTGCTTTAAGCTAGATTGGAAAAATAGTTTTAGAAACTCTGCACGACGAACACAATTTATAACTTGTTAAAATCAAATTTTGTGAAACACTCTCATCCTCTTTTTTGCATTCATCACAAATATTATTTAATTCTCTGATTATTTCCTCGTCATATTTATCATCTAAATTATCAGTCATTATCTGTGAGTCCTGCGCCGGCTGCACCCTCTTTTAAACTATCACTTTCCTCTACAAAAGTATCTTCTGCCAATTTATAAAGATTATTCCATTCTGATTCTGTAAAACTATCTTCATTATCAATAAATTTAATCTCAATTTGTTTTGCAAATTCAGGGATTTCTTGGTTCAAAAAACTTGAGCAAATATTTACATTTAAATTAAGCAAAATTTCATTTTGATCCAATCTTACATGTATTTTTTTTCCACTAATTTCTGAAGCTCTACTTAAAAAAGATAAAAATATAACAGGGTATGCTATTTTTTTTAATTTTATGGTTTTAAAATTTTCTATTGATTTAATCTGATCTAAAAAACTAATACCAAGTATAATTGGACAATAGGCATCAGATGAAGTTTCATTTATTTCACTGATTAAATTTAAGTCTTCAAATTTTTTTGTGGATTTATCTTTATAATATTTATTTAAATTTTTAATTCCCTGAAAACCAAACAACTCTAGTTGACGAATAGATTTTCCAACTTCTTCAGAATTGCCCCAAGAATAACCAACTGCCCTACTTGCTCTTTTAACTGCAGTTTCAATTTCACTTAAAGATCTCATTATTAATTATTCGTTTTATAAACCCACTGCTCATCGTAATTTTTTAATTCTGTCGGCAATGGAGCTCCTTGGAACATGCAAATTCTTAACCATTTATCTGATCTTGGATCAAACTTTAACGCTCCAAAAAAAGATAATTTAAGTCTTAACATATCAATTGGAATAATATCTTTGCCAATTGTATTGTCTTGAATTTCAGAATATGGAAATTTTTCCACTATAAAAGCTCGTCTGATTACGTGTCTTAATTCTGAATTTGAAGATAAAAATTGTGCAATAGTTAAGTTTTCATTTTTAGATAAAATTTTTTCATAAAGTTTTTTTATGTCTCTTGCAATTGCTAGTGGTTGCTCAAGTTCAGAACCATGCTCTTCAAATCTATCAGCCAATCTTGGTTCTTCTTTGTTTTTAGAAATAAACCAAAAATTTTGCTGACTTTCTTTTTGATCAAAATTTATATCTAAAATATTAGGGTATTTTTTTTCTATAATTACTTTCAATTCTTTAATTATTCTATTAGTTGGGATATTAAAATATTTATCTTCATCAGAGCTCATATTACTAACTAAAGGTTCTATAATATCATTATATGGCTCCATCATAATAGAGACTACATATTCTATACATTCTTCACAAACATTTTGCTCTAACCATAAATATATTTTGTTAAAGGGATATTCAGTTTTAAAATCAAAATTATTTTCAATGTAATCTATAAAATTTCTAATATTCTTTAATAATGATTTGATTTTGTTTTGTTGGTATTTACTATCTGTATTCCAGCTAGTAATATTTGTTAGTGATTTTTTTACACAATCTATAAAAAGTTTAGCATCTTTTTCCTGAACATCTTTTATTTCTCTAATTTTTTTTAAAGCTGTTTCTCTACTTAAAATCCAATTATTTAACAATGTTGGGTGATTTACAATAAAAGGAGCCATTCCAAGGCCTGTTGAATTGCCTATCCCTAAATTTTTACAAATTTGTTTATCTAACTTTACTGCTGTTTTTGGATTTTTATGATAAGCGACATGATCAACTTGATCAAAGGTAAATTGTCTAACCAAATACACCAACATCATTTCTAGTCTAAAAGGACCATTAATTTCTTCTCTATTTTTAATTCTAAATCTGTCTGCAAGGCCAAATTTGCCTGATCCATAAACAGCTGTTGTTCTATACAAATAACCAACTTTTGATAGCAACTCTAAATCTGGTTGTTTACCCTCACTTAAACTATCAACCACATGATTAAAAACTCTTACAGATTTATTTGCTCTTGATAAAGTGAGCTCTTTAAATGAAAGTCTACCCACTTCTTGTTTGGGAACTTCATTTTTTAATCTTTCTATGTCACCTTTGCTGGGCACACCATCATGTAATGTGAAAGCTGCATCCCATTTAGTAGCTATTACCCTATCTGATCTTTCTTCATCTTTAATTTGATTTGCAAAGCATACTAACGAATAAACTCTATTCTTTTTTTTAAAAGAATATACAGCTTCGCCATATCCATCATTATCAAGATTAAATAAATCTCTCGAATAATCCCAATCTTTAAATTCATTTAAAAACTTCTCAAAAAAGATAATTTAGATTGATGAAAAGATCCAAGTCTGGACAATTTCATTATTGTATTTGGATCTCTTAATTCAATATTCATTATTAAATAGATTTATAAAAATTGTACCAATTGTTTCCAAGTATTCCTTGTGTCTCACTATCTGAAAAACCTATCTTTTTAAGACCGTTTTCTATGTTTTTAAATCCTCTTGCATCCTCAAACCAATCTGGTTGTTTTGGAAACCCTGGTTTATTTTTAGATCCTTCTCCATAATTTTTACTTTTAGACCAAGTGCCATTTCTCATCCATTCAACAATAGTATCTGGTTGATCCAAACAAAGATCTGAACCAATACCAATATTTTTTAAGTCCATAATCTCAGCTGTTTTTGCAACCATTTCACAAAAACTTTCAATTGTGCAATTGGTGTTATCTTTTAAGTGGTGAGGGTATAAGGATAAACCTAGCATTCCTCCACTCTCACTTAAAGCTTTTAAGAGATCATTAGATTTATTTCTTTTTGCTGCATGCCAAAAAGTAGGGTTTGCATGGGTGATTGCTATTGGTTTTTCACTTAGCTCAATAGCATCAAATGTACTTTTTTCTGCAGAATGAGACATGTCTATTACTATACCTACTCTATTCATTTCCCTAATAACTTCACGACCAAAATTTGTAACTCCACTATCAATTTTTTCATAACAACCTGTCGCTAACAATGACTGATTATTATAAGTTAGTTGCATAAATCTACACCCTAGATTGTGAACTTTTTCTACTAAACTGATATCATCTTCTATTGGAGAGCAATTTTGAAAACCAAAAAAAATTGCTGTTTTTTTTTCAGAATTAGCTTTTTCAATATCCTTAAAGTCTTTTCCAAGAAATATTATATCTGAATTTTCAGAGAATAGAGTATCCCATTTTTTAGTTTCAGCTAATAATTCATCATAATCCTCATGATAAACTATTGTAACATGGACCGCATCTAATCCAGCCGATCTATTATATTCAAAAATTTTCCTAGACCAGTTACAATATTGTAAATTGTCAATTTTAAAATTCATAATTGAAACAACCTTAATCAAAATGCTTTTTAAATACTATTAATTTTATTGAAATTTTGAACTAATTTTGAAATAAGACTTTTAGTATTTTTCATGAAAAAAAATAAATCTTTAAAAGTTTCAATAGTGATGGGTAGTCAATCTGACTATAAAACTATGCAACTTGCTGAAAAAACGCTTAAAAAAATTGGAGTTTCTTTTGAGACAAAAATTATATCAGCACACAGAACTCCAAAGAGAATGTATGAGTTTGCATCTACTGCTCACAAAAATAACATTGGTGTAATTATTGCTGGTGCAGGTGGGTCAGCACACTTACCTGGGATGATAGCCGCTTTAACATCTTTGCCTGTATTAGGTGTGCCGATAGAAAGTAAAAAACTTAAAGGTCTAGACAGTCTCCTATCTATTGCTCAAATGCCAAAAGGTATACCTGTTGGAGCACTGGCTATAGGTGAAGATGGAGCAATAAATGCCGCTTTATTAGCAGCTTCTATAATTGCAAATAACAACCCTGTTGTTAAAAAAAAATTAAATAATTTAAGATTATCACAAACAAAAGCTGTTAAAAAAAAACCTAAATAAAATGTCTAATATAACTCTTGGTATTATTGGAGGTGGTCAGCTTGGAAGCATGCTTGCTATTTCAGCAAAAAAACTAAATATCAAAACTGTTATTTATTGTGATGATCCTGATGCGCCTGCGCAAAATTTTTGTGATAATTTTATATCAGCTAATTACAATGATAAGGAAAAGATTATTGAATTTGTAAATTTAGTAAATTTCGTAACTTATGAATTTGAAAACATCCCATTTGAAACATTAAACGAAATTAACAAATTAAAACCTGTCTTACCTAAACCTTCAATTAATAGACTTATCCAGCATAGATTAGCAGAAAAAGACTTTGTAAATAATTTAAATATTAGAACAACTAGGTATGCTTCGGTAGAAAATAAGTCTGAAATAGAAGCTCTTGAAGATCTTTTGCCTGGTATTTTAAAAACAACTACTCTTGGCTATGATGGTAAAGGCCAACATCCAGTAAATACAATTGAAGATTTCAATTCATTAAATGTTGATTATTCAAAAGGTTATATTTTAGAAAAATTAGTTAAATTAAAAAAAGAAATTTCGATTATCATTACAAGATTTAATGATCAAAAATATGAAATTTATGAACCAATAGAAAATAACCATGAAGATCAAATATTAAAATTTTCAAAAATTCCTGCAGAAATAGATAAAAAAATTTATGATCAATCTAAAGATTGGGCAATGTCAATTGCAGAAGAACTAAAATATGTTGGAACATTATGTGTAGAATTCTTTATTGATAGAAATGACAATTTATACGTTAATGAAATTGCTCCAAGAGTTCATAATTCTGGTCATCTTACAATTAACGCATATAATGTAAGTCAATTCGAAAACCATATTAGAGCAGTTTGTGGTTTAGAACAAATACCTTTAAAAAAAATATCTAATGCAACTATGGTAAATTTAATTGGTGATCAAATAACAAATTATAGAAAATCCCCTAAATTTAAAGACAATGAATTCTTTTTTGACTATTTAAAAAAAGAAATAAAAGAGAAAAGAAAGATGGGTCATATTACAACTTTAATATAAATGTTAAAATCAATAGAAGGTAATTTTGATAATCCGGAAGTTCACGAACTACTTACAAAACATTTCGTTGAATTAAGAGCTGCATCTCCTGAAGGAAGCGCTCATGTATTAGATATTCCTGGATTAAAAGACAAATCAATTAAATTTTGGAGTTTGTGGCAAGATGAAATGTTAATGGGATGTGGGGCTTTAAAATTTTTGGAAAGAAGTCATGGAGAATTTAAATCAATTAGAATTCATGATAATTTTAGAAGAATGGGTAATGGAATTAATGTAATTAATCATTTAATTAACGAGGCAAAAAAGCTAGATATCAAAAAACTAAGTATAGAAACTGGTGCTGGTGAATTTTTCAAACCTGCAAGAAAACTATTTAAACAGTGTGGTTTTGAAACATGTGATCCTTTTGCTCATTATAAAGAGGATGTAAATTCTGTTTATCTAACAAAGTCTATATAAAGCAATTATTCTCTAATCAATTTAGTTGACAAAACCCAAATAAATCTAAACAAAGCCAAAATTACTTAATTATAAGTAATAAATTAATATAACGAAAAGTAAGAAGATAAATATGAGTCTACAAGGAAAAGTAAAATGGTTCAATCCAACCAAAGGTTTTGGTTTTATTGAAAGAGAAGACAAAGAAAAAGATGTGTTTGTACATGTTTCAGCTGTAAGAGATGCTGGTATGAACGGTTTAGATGAGGGTCAAGCTTTGACTTTCGATGTTGAAGATGGTCCTAAAGGTCCTTCAGCAGTTAACTTAAAAACTGCATAATATTCACACTTCCTATTGGCTGAGATAAAATTTTTTAAAACTATAGTTTTAAATAATTTGTTTTAGCCAATACCAAAAAATAAAATCAAGCTTTAAACACAATTTCCAAATATATAAATTAATAGTACAGTAAGTATTATTAATATGAGCGAAAGATTCATCAAAAATATAAACGATTTGAGATTTGAGCCATTTGACAATTATGGCAAACCAGTCGAAGGGATGAGCTGGCATAAATTAAGTTACGATAGAAGTAACGGTGGATTTGGTACTTATATACTTAAAATGGATGGAGGTGCTAAAAGTTTACCTCATATTCATCAGGGTTATGAAGAATTTTATGTGATTGAAGGTGAACTTCAGGATGCAGATGGTAAAGTATTTAAGAAAGGTGACTTTGTAACTTTTGAACCTGGTACAGAACACAACTCTCATACTAAAAATGGTTGCCTACTTATTGTTTTTATGAGAGGTATAAATAAACCAATCTAATATTAATTATTCAAAAAATATGATCGGAATCTTAGGGGGAATGGGAACACAAGCAGGATTGGATTTTTGCAACAAGCTTGCGGTATTAAACAGAGGAAAAATTGATCAAGAATACCCTTTATTCATTCTTTACAACAAGTCCAATATACCAGGTAGGCCAGAGTCCATTGGAGTACAAACTAAAAATTTATCAAATAGATCTTCTAACAACACAAGTAAAAAAAAATATCAAAACGTTTTAAAAAGTTTACTTCAAGGATGCAGATTACTTGAAAAAAATAAATGTAAATTTATTGTTATTCCATGCAACACGGCACATTATTGGTTTGATGATTTACAAAAGAAAATCAATATTCCAATTATAAATATGCCAAAAGAAGTTTTTAAATTTACAAAAAAAAATTGTAAAAAAAATTCAAAAGTTGGCTTATTAGCCACTGAAGGAACATTAAAAACTGGTGTTTATGATAAAATTTTTAACAAAGATTACGATTTAATTCAACCGTCTCAAAACCTACAAAAAAAATCAGTGAACAAGGCAATAAAATTGGTCAAGATGGGTAATGTGAAGGCTGCAGCAAAAGCAATACAACCTGCAATTAATGAATTGATCAAAATGAAATGTAAAAAAATTATATTAGGATGTACAGAGCTTCCAATTGCAATATTTGCTTATAAATCTTTTAATAATGTCAGATCCTCTAAAATTTTTTTAGATCCTAATTTAATACTTGCAAATTCTGCCATGGCTAAGCATAAAAGATAATTTATGTCGGTTGATAATGACAAGCCATACGTCTTAAGAGTTGCTGAATTGATCTATTCTCAAGTTGTAAAGATTAAAAATGAAAATTCTGAAATGAATAATATCCAGGCATTTGAAGTTTTTATGACTACAAAAGATTATGATTTAATTAGCTCTGGTGAATTTCATGATAAATGGTTTTTAGAATTAAAGAATAATAATTTTGTCGATAAAATTACTGGCAAAAAAGTTAACGACGAAACTATGAGACTTTTAGAAATACAAAAAGATTCTATGGTTAAATTTTTGATGAAAATACCAAAACTTTACTATACAAAAAGTCATTTTCCTCTAGAAATATCTCAAAGAGCTTTTGACCACCTATGGAGAATCTGTGAAAGTTATGAAATGTGGTGCAAAGAAACTAAGCAAGAAAAACTTATTCTTTTAGATATTTTGAATTAATTTATTAATAACTTTTTTTTAACTTTTTCAATTGTATTTGCGGCTATATCTTTTATTGAAAGTTCAATTTTTTTATTGTTTTGTTCCTCTTCCACAACATCTTTTAAGTGCGTAAGAACATCTTTACCAGTTTCTTTTTTGATTGCTGTATTAGCTCCATATTGAAAACCAGCCTGCATAATATTACCTGTTGTAGCAATTGTAACTCCAGGACCTAGTAATGCTGTCGACTGAATACATCCAGATAAAGATATCAAAATTACGATTAAAAAATAAATTTTTAAATATTTCATAAAAAAACTTAATCAATTAATACTGATTATGAGAATCAACTCAAGGTAGAATTAGTCCATTTTGGTTGTTATTTGTAATACTAATTAAATATTTAAACTATAAGTCAACAATGGTTAAAATTTTTCCATTTATTTTTATTTTGCTGTGGTCATCTGCGTTTATTACAACAAAGCCAATCATAGATAATAGTGATCCGTTTGCTGCGCTCTCTTTTAGATTTGCTTTGGTGGCTTTAGGGTTTTTTTTATTTTCTCTTTACTCAAAAGAAAAAATCTTAGTTAACAAAAGAAATTTTTTTGAGTCTTTTTTTAGTGGAGTACTTTTTCATGGTTTTTATCTTGGGGGTGTTTTTTATTCAATTTCAATTGGTATGCCGACTGGAATTGCAGCATTAATAGTCACTCTGCAACCAATTCTTACAAATGCTTTAAGTGGACCAATTTTAAATGAAAAGGTATCTACAAAACAATGGGTGGGTGTTTTATTAGGTTTTCTTGGTGCAGCACTTGTATTAGGTTTTGATATAGGGTCTAAAATACCAACAGCTGGACTAGTTGCAACAATTATAGCGTTACTTGCAATTACATTTTCTACTTTGTGGCAAAAAAAATTAAGTAATAATCTGCCACTATCCGTGAGCAATACATATCAAGCACTAGGTGGATGTTTATTTCACTTATTAATAATATTTTTATTTTCTGATCCTTATATTGATTTTACACAAACGTTTATAATTGCAATGAGTCATCAAATATTTTTAGTATCATTTGGTGCTTTTACAATATTGATGTTTTTAATTAAAAATAATTCAGCTAGTAAAACTGTTTCTATATTTTTTTTAATACCAGCTACTTCTGCATTTATGGCATGGTTATTCCTAAATGAAAACTTGACTAATTTAGATTTAATTGGTTTTTTAATCACCTCAATTGGTGTTTACATTGCAACAAGAGATTAAAGATTTTTTAATAAAATTTTCTAATATTATAGAGATTTATAACCAAACTCTAAAGATGCATCAGTAATAGAGTGATACAAAGATTCTCCAAAACTTCTTAAAGCAAATAATCTAACTTTATCAGGATTGTCGTCTATCATATCAACTGTAAATGCTATTCCATTATAGGTAGAATTTATTGATTTATTTTTTTCCAATGTATTAAAATTAAAGGGACACCCTTTCTTTAAGACTTCTTTTACCTCTTGGCCTTCTATTTCAATTATAGCTTTTGAATGAGACAAATCTGTTGTTGCAAAATCTGTTTCTTTAAAATTTTTTAAAATATTTGCAAGTAAATCTTTTTTTTTTGAAACCAAAAGCCAATTCTCTGGTCCATTCCATAAAATTCTTGTTTCATTATTATTTGAAACACTTAGTGGTTCATCCTTTAATTTTAAACCATCTATATCAATACTTTCAATTGAAATTGTAGAGTTTTTGTACTTAACTATTTGAACTATTAATAAATTCTTTATCTCAGAGATCTTTAAAAGATTAATATCATTTTTACCTTCATAATCACCGAATTGACCTAATGAATGAACTTTTGCTAAAGCTGATATTAAACTCATGATCTAACCCTTTCGCCTTTTGGATCAACATAGTGCGAAGAAACTATCTCAACTGGAATTACTTTATTTTTAAGTGGTGACATTACAAATAACTTTTCACCAATCATATTTTTTCCATCTTTTAATATAGCTAAAGAAAATGGATTATCATATTCAACACTCCAGCAAGAAGCAGATATATAGCCTAATTTTGGATTTGGCAGTGGTGCATTTGAGTCTTTGACTAGATGTGATCCCTCTGGAATACTTGTTTTTTTATCTAAAGGAACAACTCCAACAACTTTTTGTCTATCTTCAGCAGTAAATGCTTTTCTAGTCAAAGATCTTTTTCCAATAAAATCTTTCTTTTTACTTAATAATCCCTCTAAAGAATTATCGTAAGGTATTGTTCTTCCATCTAGTTCAGATCCCGCAACGTGTCCCATTTCAATTCTAAGAGTTGATAATGCTTCTGTTCCATATGGCTGAATTTTAAATTCTTGACCAACTTCCATAATTTTTTCCCACATAAAGTTTCCACTATCTGACTCAACGTTTACTTCATATGCAAGCTCACCTGAAAACGAAATTCTAAAAATTCTTGCTTTTACACCAAACAAGTCTCCTTCCGTATAACCCATAAAAGGTAAGCCATCATTCGAGACATCAGAATCTGGAAATAATTTTTGTAATAAATCTCTGGACTTTGGTCCAGCTATTGCAGCCCCTGCCCATTGTTCTGTAGTTGAAACTACATTCACATTTAACTCTGGCCATACTAATTGTAAATAATATTCTAAGTGTGAAAGAACATTTGCAGCTTGAGCAGTTGTAGTTGTCATATGATAATGATTTTCAGAAATTCTAGTAGTTGTTCCATCATCCATAACTATTCCGTCTTCTCTTAACATCACGCCATATCTTGCTTTACCAACTGGTAACTTTAACCACGCGTTTGTATAAACTCTATTTAGTAACTCTGCTGCATCCGGACCTTTAATATCTATTTTACCTAATGTGGTTACGTCACAAACTCCTACATTTGTTCTCACATTTTTTGCTTCTCTTTTTGATCCCTCAAATAAATTTTCATCTCCTTGTTTATAATATCTTGGTCTTAACCAAACGCCCGCATCAACAAAAACTGCATTGTTTTTTTCATGCCATGAATGCATCGGTGATTTTCTTGTTGGTTTAGAGTGTTTTCCAATTTCTCTTCCAACAATTGCGCCTATTGAAACTGGTGTATATGGTGGTCTAAAAGTTGTGTGACCAACATTTGGTACTACTTTATTTTCAATTTTAGATACTAATTGTAAACCGTTTAGATTACTTGTTTTGCCTTGGTCAGTTGCCATTCCAAGAGTTGTGTATCTTTTAACATGTTCAATTGATCGATACCCCTCTTTAAGTGCGATCTCTACATCAGAGACCGCTACATCATTTTGAAAATCTAAAAATCTTTTATAATTTTTTCCCCCAGGTAAAGGTACGCACCAAAACTTATCATGGGTTGTTGATTTTTTTTCAACAACATTTGGAAAAGAAATTTTATTATCATTATTTGTAATTTTTTTTGAAAGTTCGTGACCCGCTTCAAAAGAACTTTTTAATGTTTCGTCCAATGTATAAGTTCCGTTTGCAGCTCCTAAAGTCTTTTCATTTTGTTTTGAAGTTCCAGGAACAAATGCATCAATATCTTCGTTAAATTTTGTTTTATTTCCTGATTGTGAAGCTAAATGGATAGTAGGTGTCCAGAAACCCGAGACACATATGCAATCACATTTGATATTTTCAATTGTTCCAAGTTGTTCCTTATCATCAGAAATTTTAGCAATATCAGCTGATTTTACTTTTTTATATCCTTGAGCAGCTACAACTACATAAGAAAACTTAATGTTTATCCCTAAATTTTTTGCTTCATCAACTACTTCTGATTGAGGATCTTTTCTAGTATCTAAGATTATTGGATCAACTCCATTTTTTTTAAATTCAATAGCGGTTTCATAACCACTATCATTATTGGTAAATATTAAAGGGTTTTTTCCAACCAATACTCCATAAACTTTAAGATATTCTTTAGCGGCAGATGAAAGCATAACACCTGGGGTATCATTATTACCAAACACTATTGGTCTTTCTATTGACCCTGAAGAAATTAAAACTTCTTTAGCTCTAATATACCAAAGCCTTTGTTTAGGATGAAATTTTTGTGTTTTTGGAAGGTGATCACTAATTCTTTCAGACATAACTAACATGTTGTGATCATAATAACCAAATACCTGTGATCTATTTTTAACAATCACATTTGGCATTTCTTTAAGTTCTGAAATTATTCCATCAGCCCATTCTTTTCCAGATTGATTTCCAATATTAACATCGCTAGTTAACAGAGTTCCTCCATGTCTAGCTTTATCTTCTGCTAAAATAACTCGTGCTCCATTTTTTGCGGCAGCGTATGCACTTGCTAAACCTGAGGGCCCTGAACCTGCAATTAATAAATCACAATATTCATATTTATGTTCGTATCTTTCTTTGTCATGTTTGATTGATGCAACACCTAGACCTGCTGCTTTTCTAATAAATGGCTCATAAACTTTATACCAAAAGCTTTTTGGCCACATAAAAGTTTTGTAATAAAATCCAGCTGGAAGAAAGATCTTTAAAAAATTATTTATTGCTCCGATATCAAAATTTACACTTGGCCAACAATTTACACTTGTTGCCTCTAATCCTTCAAAAAGTTCTTGTTCTGTAGCTTTAATATTTGGTTCCGTTTCACCATTTCTATATAGTTGAACAATTGCATAAGGCTCATCAACCCCGGCACCAAAAAAACCTCTAGGTCTATGATATTTAAAACTTCTTCCAACTAAATGAACTCCATTAGCTATTAAAGCTGAGGCTAGTGTGTCACCTTCATAACCAGAATAAGCTACACCATTAAATTTAAAAGAAAGTTTCTTATCTCTATTTATTAAGCCGATATTGTCTAGTCTATAGCTTTGAGGCATTATGAAATTTCCTCATTTGCTTTGAGAGTATTGAAAATTTCATGAGTAGCAGTATCTCTTTCAACCTTTATCCACTGTCTACAACCTGATAAATGTTGCCATAATTCCCAATGTTTCCCTCTAAGACTTTTTCTATTATAGACAAAATTATCCCAATCTTGGTCTGATATTTCTTTATCAAGCTCTGGTCTTTTGACAGTTGCATCGCCTCCATATGAAAATTCATTTTGTGATCTCATTCCACAGTGAGGACATTTAATATACAGCATTTATGAAATCCAAGTTTTTGTTCCAAGTCCTTTTTCATCGAGTAAGTGACCTGTACTAAATCTATTTAAACTATAACCAGCATTTAATTTATGAACTCTATCTTGTGCAATTGTGTGGGCAAATGTCCAACCTGATGCTGGGGTTGCTTTAAATCCTCCATAACACCAACCACAATTTAAATACAATCCTTCAATATGTGTTTTATCAATGATTGGGGAACCATCCATAGACATGTCCATTATTCCTCCCCAAGTTCTAAGCATTTTTAATTTACTTAGAAATGGCATCATCGCAATTCCCTCTGTTAAAACATGTTGTAAAGTTGGTAAGTTACCTCTTTGTGCATAACTATTGTATCCATCTAAATCACCTCCCATTACCATTTCACCTTTGTCAGATTGGCTTATATAAAAGTGTCCGGCTCCAAAAGTAACAACTCTATCTAAAATTGGTTTTACCGGCTCTGAAACACATGCTTGAAGAAGATGAGTTTCAACTGGCAATGTCATATTTAATTTTTCTGCTAAAATATTTGTACTTCCAGCAACACATAAACCAATTTTTTTAACTTTAATGTCACCTCTTGAAGTTCTAACACCATTAATTTTTCCAGCACTCACATCAAAACCAGTAACCTCACAGTTTTGAATGATATCTACTCCCATTGAGTCAGCTTGTCTTGCGTATCCCCAGGCAACAGCATCATGTCTTGCTGTTCCGGCGCTTGGTTGCATCAATCCACCAAAAATTGGAAACCTCACATTTTCTGAAAAATCTGCCATTGGTATTATTTCTTTTACCTGTTCTCTGTTTAGTAAAACTGCATCAATTCCATTCAACCTCATTGAATTTCCACGTCTTGCGTAAACATTCATTTGTGCATCAGAGTGTGCAAGATTGATAATTCCTCTTGGAGAAAACATTACATTGTAATTTAAATCCTGACTCATCTTTCTCCATAAATCCATTCCAAATTCACTAAAAAGTGCGTTATCATCATGCATGTAGTTAGATCTTATAATTGTAGTATTTCTTCCAACATTACCTCCACCAATCCAACCTTTTTCAATGATAGCAACATTTGTGATATTGTGTTCTTTTGCAAGATAGTAAGCGGTAGCTAAACCATGTCCTCCTCCTCCAATAATCACAACATCGTATTCTTTTTTAGGGGTTGGATCTTTCCAAGCTAAATCCCAATTTTGGTGACCAGAAAAAGCGTTTTTGATCAGATTAAATATAGAATATTTTTGCATGAGATATTTTTATCTCAATGAATATAAATAGTTCTTATTTTTTTTATATATATTTTTTAGAAGTTTCCAAAGAACTTAAAAAAGGATAAGAAGTCATCAATAAAAATTATAACTTTAGGATTTTAAATGAGCGATGTTAAATCAGATATTCAAATAGCTAGAGAAGCTAAAATGCAACCTATAAATGATATTTTAGCAAAAATAAATGTGCCCGATGAAAGCGCTGCTTTCAGTCCAATGGGAAGACACATCGCAAAAATAAACTTAGAGTATCTTGATACTTTAAAAGACAAACCTGATGGTAAATTAATTCTAGTTACTGCAATAACTCCTACTCCTGCTGGTGAAGGTAAAACTACAACTTCAGTTGGATTAAATGATGGTTTAAATAAAATCGGAAAAAAATCTATTGTTTGTTTAAGAGAGCCTAGCCTTGGACCATCTTTTGGTATGAAAGGTGGTGCTGCAGGCGGAGGTTATGCCCAAGTAGTTCCAATGGAACAAATTAATTTACATTTTACTGGTGATTTTCATGCAATAACTTCAGCTCACAATCTCCTATCAGCATTAATTGATAATCATATTTATTGGGGAAATAAATTAGATATAGACGTTAGAAGAATTGTTTGGAAAAGAGTAATGGACATGAATGATCGTTCATTAAGATCAATAAATATAAACTTAGGTGGTGTTGCAAATGGTTTTCCAAGAGAAGATGGTTTTGATATCACCGTTGCTTCCGAAATCATGGCAATCTTTTGTTTATCAAATGATTTAGAAGATTTAGAAAAAAGAATTGGGAATATAACAATTGCATACACAAGAGATAAGAAGCCTGTATTTGCTAAAGATTTAAAAGCTCAAGGTCCTATGACTGTGTTATTAAAAGATGCAATCAGACCTAACGTAACTCAAACTTTAGAAAATAATCCTGCAATCATTCATGGTGGTCCTTTTGCAAATATTGCACATGGATGTAATTCTGTAATTGCAACAAAAACTGGATTAAAACTTGCTGACTATGTGGTAACTGAAGCGGGCTTTGGGGCAGACCTAGGGGCTGAAAAATTTCTAGATATCAAATGTAGAAAATCAAATTTAAAACCAAGTTGTGTGGTTATTGTTGCAACAATTAGAGCTCTAAAGATGCATGGTGGAGTTGCAAAAGATGATCTTAAAAATGAAAACGTAGATGCTCTTAAAAAAGGACTTGTTAACCTTGAAAGACATATTCAAAACGTTCAAAAATTTGGTCTTCCTGTGGCTGTTGCAGTTAATCATTTTATTAAAGATACTGATAATGAGGTAAAAGCTTTAATAGAATTTTGTGATGGAATGGGAGTTAAAGCAAGTCTGTGTACTCATTGGGCTAATGGTGGAGAGGGTACAAAAGAATTAGCAGCTCACGTTTCTGACTTATGTGAAAAAAATGAAGCTAAATTTCAATTTTTGTATGAAAGCAAAACTCCATTATTTAAAAAGATAGAAACTATAGCTAAAGAAATTTATAGAGCTGACGAAGTTATAGCTGACACAAAAATTAGAGACCAACTAAAAGGTTTTGAAGAAGCAGGTTTTGGAGAATTGCCTATTTGTGTGGCTAAAACTCAGTATAGTTTTTCAACTGATCCAAATTTAAAAGGGGCACCTTCAGGACACGCTTTACCTATAAGGGAAATTAGACTTTCATCTGGAGCAGAATTTATTGTTGTGGTTTGTGGGGCTATTATGACAATGCCTGGATTACCTAGAGTTCCAGCAGCAGACTCTATAAAGCTTAACAAAGATGGTGAGATTGAAGGTTTATTTTAAATTAAAATTTAAGATAATTAAGCCAATTTCTAACTTCACAAGTTCTGTCATTAAAGTTCAATAATTCATTCTCGGACTGTATATATGAGACATGATTTTGATAATCTTCTTCGCTAGAAAAATTTTTATTTTTAAATAGTCGTTCTTTTCGACCAGCCATAAGGTTTAGCATCTGAAAATATTCATAATCAGGATGGTATTGTAGTCCAATTATTTCTGAGTTTCCTGCAGAAAAACTTACACCCATCACATTATTAACTTTGTCACTCGATAAAAGAATAGCATTTTTTGGTAGTTCGCTCACTTCATCAAAATTGAAAGCTGGTGATGTAAAAATTTTTTTTTTATCTTTATATATAAAGTGTTTCTGACCCTCATTATTAACAATTACATCTGATGCAATTCCTATATGAGCACCATTTTTTCCAGGGTTTACTTTACCTCCAGCTGCTGTTGAACAGACTTGTAATCCCCAACAAATTGCTAAAACCTTTTTTTTATGATCAAAACAATTAGATGCAAAATTAATATGTTTTTTAATTACATCAGTCATATCATTTAATCTCATTGCTCCACCAGTAAATACAATGCCATTAAATTTGTTTATATTTTCTAGAGCATTTTTTGTTTCATCATCATGTCCAGGATTTATAATTTCTGTATTCGTTAAGGGCTCTAACTTTAAAATTAAATTTTTTAAATTATCTGCTGCTGAGGCCCCAGCTGCTTTAATAAAAAACTCACTATCTTCTCTAATATTTCCTTCAACAATTAAAATATTTAAATTATTCATTTAAATAATTCTCCTGACATACTGTGTTGATACATTATTTTCATATCTGCTTCAGTTAATTTTTTTGGGTTTCCTCCAGTTGAGGGGTCTGCTAAAGCCATTTTTGACAACCTATCAAGATCAAAATCTTCTTCATTTATTACCTCTGATAATTTATGAGGTATATCTAGCTTTTTTCTTAAATCCAAAATCCAATTAATAAAACCATCAAAAGAGCGATCGTTAAGTTCCAAGTAATCACAAATCTTAATTATTTTTTTTTCAATTACATCTTTATTAAAGGTTAATACGTAAGGCATAAATATTGCATTAGACAAGCCGTGATGAACATTATTTAAAGCATTAACAGGATGGCTTAATGAGTGAATTGCGCCTAACCCTTTTTGAAATGCAGTTGAGCCCATACTAGCTGCTGTTAACATATTCTGTCTTGCTTCTAAACTTGATCCATTATTTACAGCTTCTAACAACCAATCATTAATTATTCTCATACCCTCTAAAGCAATCCCGTCAGCCATTGGATGATATCCAGGGGCACAATAGGCTTCTAAATTATGGGCTAAAGCATCCATACCTGTTGCAGCTGTAATTTTTGATGGTAGCCCAACTGTTAAAACTGGATCCAAAATAACTATAGAAGGCAAAAATTTAGGATGAAAAATTATATTTTTAACACCCGTTTCCTCATTTAAAATTACAGAAGCACGTCCTGTTTCTGATCCAGTTCCCGCAGTTGTTGGTACAGCTATAATTGGTGCTATTTTTTTAGAATTGGCTTTAGTCCAATTATCTCCTACGTCCTCAAAATCCCATATAGGTAATGTTTGGCCTGACATAAATGCTATTGCTTTACCAACATCAAGCCCACTACCGCCTCCAAAAGCTATTACTCCATCGCAGTTATTTTTATTATAATAATCAGCACCCTCAGTCACGTTTGTGCCAGTAGGATTGCCTACTACATTAGAATATAGTTCAACTAAAATACCATTTTCTTTTAGATTGTTTAAAACATCAACTACAATTTGTGATTTAGCAAGACCGTTGTCGGTTACTAGCAATGGTCTATTTATACTTAAGGTTTTGCAAGCATTACTTAAATCTTTAATTCTATCTTTTCCAACCCACATTGTTGTTGGGTAATTCCAATTTGATTTCATTTACCAATTAATTTCTAATTTTTTATTTTCACAAATAGTATTTAACATATTAAACATTAGTGGAAAATTTTTGCTATTTAGGTCTTTAAGAATTTGTGGTCCAATTTCTAAAGCAAGTTGAGCACCTTCTACAGTAACATCTTTCATAAACTTTTCTTTAGCGTCATTATATAGGTGCCCTTCACCTAAATATTTTCCCATTAAACTGTTTCTTCCACCAATGGCACTTACATATAAATCACCAAGACCCGCCAAACCATAGACTGTATCTGGTTTGCCTCCATAGTGAGAAACAAATTCAACCATTTCTGAGATTGATCTATGGATTAATGAGGCCGCTGTATTTAAAAAATATTTAGATTGAACTTCTTTTGAGGCTTTTGAGTTACTTAATCCTTCAGAGGCACCTATTAACATTGAATATATATTTTTAATTGCTCCTGATAACTCTACTCCGGTAATATCTTCTGATATTTCTGTAGAATAATAATTAGTTGAAATCATATTTTTTAATAATTGACACTCTTTTATATCTCTATTGGCTATGACAGTTCCAGTTCTCATCTTATTTGCTAATCCTGCAGCTAAACAAGGGCCTTTAATTGCGGAGATATTAATTTGTGAGTGACCATCTTTTTCTAATAGATTTTTAATTTTATCAGATAAAGTTGTAAGTTCATTATCTACTATAGATAAACCTTTTGTTAATAAAACAATTGGTAATTTTTTTTTATAACTTTTAGAAATCTGTTTAACAAACCATTCAACTCCTATTGAGCTAATTCCTGCAACAATTAAATCTAAATCTTTTTCTAGAAGAGGCTGTAATTCGTTGAATTGGACAAATTTTATTTCTTTTGGAAGTTTTATTTTTAATGCAGGATGAAGATTGTCATTTGAAATGATATCTTTTATCAAATTATCCTCTAAATGAGTTCCAACAATTGTGACTTCGTTTTTATTCTCAATACAAGGGACTGCAAAAGCGGATCCCATTGCACCAGCGCCAATTATTAATATTTTTTTCATAAGCTAAAACTAAGCTAAAGTTTTTCTAATTGCTTGTTGCCACCCTTGCAATAAGTTATTTCTTAATTTTTTGTTTATTTTAGGGGCAAAAATGGCTTCGTTTTTCCATTTATATTTTATTTCTTCTAGTGACTTAAATTCACCCGCCTGGTATCCAGCAAAAAAAGCAACTCCTAATGCTGTTGTTTCTTGAATAACAGGTCGTAATACTTTTGTATTCAAAATGTCAGATAAAAACTGTGCAAACCAATTATTAGCAACCATACCTCCGTCAACTTTAATAAGTTTAGGTTTAGATCCATCTTTTCTCATTGCTTCAAACAAATCATAACTTTGATAAGCAACTGACTCAATTACGGCTCTAACTAAATTTTTCCAATCTGAATTTCTGGTTAAACCAGTTATTAAGCCTCTTGATTCTGAATTCCAGTAGGGAGCACCCAAACCAGTAAAAGCAGGAACAACATAAATTCCATCATTACTTTTTTTTGATTTTGCTATTTTTTCTGTTTCATAAGCATTATCTATTAATCTAATTTTGTCTCTTAACCATTGAACACCTGCACCTGCAATAAAAATAGAACCTTCTAATGCATACGTATTTTTATTTTTTAACCTGTAACAAATTGTAGTTAACAATTTATTTTTAGATAAAATTTTTTTATTTCCAGTATTCATTATTGCAAAGGCGCCTGTACCATATGTACTTTTGATAGACCCTTTTTCAAAACAAGTTTGTCCTACTGCAGCTGCTTGTTGATCACCTAATACCGCATGAATAGGTATTTCTTCACCTATAATTTTTTTAGATGTTGTTCCAAAGTTATCAGCAGAATTTTTTACTTCAGGTAAAATAGATTTTGGAATTTTTAACTTATTCAAAATATCTTTATCCCATTTATTAGAGTTTATATTATACATTAATGTTCTACTTGCATTTGTAGCATCTGTTAAATGACTCATTTTATTTGTTAGTCTCCAAATTAAAAAAGTATCAATTGTTCCAAATAATAATTGTTTATTTTTTAAAAGTTTTTTTGCTGATGAAACATTATCTAGTATCCATTTTACTTTTGTGGCTGAAAAATACGGGTCAATCAACAGTCCAGTTTTTTTTCTAAATAAACTTTCAAGTTTTCTTTTTTTTAAATTTTCACAAATCTTATTGGTTCTTCTATCTTGCCAAACAATAGCATTATAAATTGGTTTGCCAGTTTTTTTATTCCAAAGTATAGTAGTCTCTCTTTGGTTAGTTATTCCTATTGAAATAATTTTGGCTTTCAGTCTTTTACTTTTTTTTATAGCCTCTTTAATAGTTCTCAAAGTCACTATCCAAATATCTTCGGGCTTATGTTCAACCCATCCTAAATTTGGAAATATTTGCCTGAATTCATATTGAGAAGAAAAAATCTTCTTTCCATTAAGATCAAATAAAATAGATCTTGATGAAGTGGTTCCTTGATCTATAGATAATATTAATTTTTTCAAAAAATTCTCACTTTGGTTAGATTTTTTTCATTGTAATTTTCAGAAAATTGTTAGTAAAGTATATTTATAAATTATTAAATTGGAGATCATATATATGACAAAAGTTGCTATAATTGGTGCTGGACCTTGTGGTTTATCAATGCTTAGAGCATTTGAACAAGCTGAAAAAAAAGGTGAAAAAATCCCTGATATAGTCTGTTTTGACAAGCAAGAGGATTGGGGTGGTCTTTGGAATTATAGTTGGAGAACAGGCTCTGATCAATATGGAGACCCAATTCCAAATAGTATGTATAGATATCTTTGGTCAAATGGACCAAAAGAATGTTTAGAATTTGCAGATTATTCTTTTGATGAACACTTTGGTAAACCAATTCCCTCTTTTCCTCCAAGAGAAGTTCTTTATGATTACATATTAGGTAGAGTCAAAAAAGGTAATCTTAAAGATAAAGTAAAATTTAATCATACTGTAACAAATACCTTGTTTGATGGTGAAAAATTTGAAGTTACCTACCGTGACAAAAAGAATAATAAAACATCAAAAAATATATTTGACTATGTTGTTGTTTCAACTGGTCACTTCTCAGTGCCTTTCATTCCAGAATATCCTGGAATGAAATCTTTTCCTGGAAGAATAATGCACTCTCATGATTTTAGAGATGCTGAAGAATTTAGAGGAAAAAATGTAATTGTACTTGGCAGTAGTTATTCTGCGGAAGATGTTGCTTTACAATGTCATAAATATGGAGCCAAAAGTGTAACTATTGGTTACAGACATAATCCAATGGGCTTTAAATGGCCTAAAGGAATGAAAGAAGTTTATCATCTTGATAAACTTAAGGGAAACAAAGCCATTTTTAAAGATGGTCACGAACAAGAAGCAGATGCTGTAATTCTTTGTACTGGTTATCTACATCATTTTCCTTTTCTTTCAGAAAATCTTAAACTTCAAACACATAATAGATTATATCCACCAAAATTATATAAAGGGGTTGTTTGGGAAAATAATCACAAGTTAATGTATTTAGGAATGCAAGATCAATTTCACACTTTTAATATGTTTGATTGTCAAGCTTGGTTTGCAAGAGATGTTATTATGGGAAAAATTGAAATCCCAAGTGAAACTGAGGTTAAAAATGATATTAACAAATGGGTTTCAATGGAAGAAAAATTAGAAAACCCAGATCAAATGATTGATTTTCAGACAGAATATACAAAAGAACTTCATTCTTTGTCTGATTACCCTAAAATTGATTTTGAATTAATTAGAAAGCATTTTAAAGAGTGGGAACACCACAAAGTGGAGAACATTATGACTTACAGAAATAAATCTTTTTCTTCTCCTGTGACTGGCTCTATTGGTCCAGTTCACCACACGCCGTGGGAAATTGCAATGGATGACTCTTTGAAAACTTTTTTAAACAAATAAAGGTAATATTAAGATATTTTTAATCTTCTTTTTTAAAATAGGGAATCAAAAAAACAAAACAGGCGATTAAAAAGAATAAACTGCCAAACATCGCCCAAAAATTACCAATACTAGATATTATAAATCCAATTGCCGAAATTATAAACAAAACCCATCCAATCATGTTGATTGTTACATTTTTCATTTTTTTATTTATTGAATTCCGAGATGTTTTTTTCTTTGATTAACCCAGGTTCTTATCAAATTATCGAATATTAAACCAATGAAAGCAACGCAGATACCTAGCGTCAAACCAATACCAGCACCATTTTTATCTGATAATGCTTTTAAAATGTATTGTCCTAAATCCTCTGTACCAATAAATGCTCCAATAATTACCATAAATAAGGCAAAAACAATTGTTTGATTTAAGCCAAGCATCATATGAGGAAAAGCTAAAGGAAATTCTATTTTAGTTAATCTTTGAAATTTATTTACACCTGACATTGTTGCAGCTTCATGCAAACCAACTGGAACACTTCTTAGACCTTCAATGGTGTATCTTGTTGCAGGTATAGTTGCATAAACAACTACAGCAATTAATACTGAAGTGTCTGTAATCCCAAAAAGCATCATTACTGGAATTAAATATACAAATGATGGAAAAGTTTGAAATATATCACATACACCAAGCATAAAAGCAGCTGATTTTTTATTTTGAAAACATAAAGTTCCAACGGTAAATCCAATTAAACAAGAAATTACCACTCCAAAAGTTGCCATGTATAATGTAACTAGTGCTCTATCCCACCATGGGCTAAAGGCAATAAATAAAGTCAAAGCACAAACTACTAAAGCTGAACGAATTCCTCCAATCAAATACCCTGCTCCAACAGCTAACACTAAAGTAGCTACAGCAGGCATTCTTAAATATAAAGCTCTCATTGGCTGAAGCACATCTTGAATTAACCATGTATTGAATGCTTTAATATATACGAAGAAAGTATCAAAAATCCAATCAACTCCTTTATTCCAAAAATCTGCTGTTGATATTCCTTTATTATGAGGAACTTCAAACAAGTAATTAAAACTACCTTTGAAAATAAAAGTTCCAACATATGCAAGAATTAGTCCAATTAATACTGAGCCTGCAAAAAATATTACATTTTTATTTCTTTGAAAATATGTGAGATTACCAAAATAATCTGTTTGTTTATTTGCCCAAGCTAAAGACATTTTATCAAGAAGAATTGCAATTAAACTTATACACAACCCAGCTTCAAGCGCTAATCCAATATTTAGTTGGTTCAATGCTAATAATAAATTAAATCCTAAACCTTTGGCACCAATGAATGCAGATATAACTGCCATTGAAAAACAAACCATAATAACTTGGTTAACTCCAATTAAAATATCTCGTCTTGCTGTAGGAATTAATACTTTGAGCATTAACTGCCAATTAGTACATCCACTCATTCTTCCTGCTTCAATAACTTCTGGTGGGATAGCTCTTAAACCTAAAATTGTCAGCAGTATCATTGGTGGAACAGCAACAACCATTGTAATAATTACAGCAGCATGATCACCAACTCCGAAAAGAACGAGTGCAGGAACTAATACAGCGTACTGTGGCATAGTTTGCATTACTAAAAGAATTGGATACAAAGCTTTTTCAACACGTTTACTTTTGTATGCTGCTATACCCAAACCTAATCCAAAAATAAACGAGAGTGGGGCCGCAACCAGTATAAAAGAGAGTGTTTGCATTGAGGGCTTCCATTGACCAAATATTGAAATATAAATCATCGTTAAGCCTGCAAATAATGCTAGTCCTTTTCCACTTAACTTATAAGAAAGTATTGTTGCGCCAGCCGCAACTACAGTCCACGGTAAACCCGGTAACTCTAACCATGGATACGCATCTATGAAATCCCAACTAGTAAATGCAACTATAGTCTCTAATCCACCCAATAAAATTTCTCTAATTAATTCGATTAAAAAAGTCATTATAGAAGTTAAATTTCTACTTATTTGCAGCAATAATGGCCGAGTTTTAAACTCTTGAGTATCTTCATTCCAAAACTCCATAGGCATCCACTCGTTCATCAAGAAAAACAATGAGTCATTTATCCAAATTGGTAACCATCCAAGTAATGGAGGTAATCTCCAAAAAACATCAAAAGCATAATATCTAACTTCTTTACCTAAGAAGACATAAACGCTTTGATTTGGATCTTTAATAAATTCTGCTTGACCTCTTATAAATTTATAAGTTTCGGGTACATCAATTGCAAAACACAAGCCAAAAAATACAGCTAATAAAAATAACCATTGAAATAATTTTGGATATTTTTTTAAATATTCCATATTTTAACTACCGTTTTTTCTTCCTCCAAAAACAGTATCGATTATCTTTGATGGTTTAATTGAACCTACGATATTATTATTAGAGTCTACTACCCCTACTATTTTCTCTTGGGTAAGAATTTTTTCTGCAACATTTTCAATAACTTCATCTTTTGAAACTTTTAAATCACCTAAAGTATCTTTACTTGGAGCATCCATTACGTCTTCAATTAACAGAACTTTCTCTCTTGGAACTTCTTCAGTAAACTTCCTCACGTACTCTGTAGCTGGATTTAAAACTATATTAGCAGGTGTATCTAACTGCTCAATTATACCATCTTTCATTATCGCTATTCGATCAGCTAACTTTAATGCTTCATCAAAATCATGGGTAATAAACATAATAGTTTTTTGTAATTTTTCTTGAAGTCTTAAAAACTCATCTTGCATTTCTTTTCTTATTAATGGATCTAATGCAGAAAAAGGTTCATCCAAAAACCATATATCAGGTTCTACAGCTAATGATCTAGCAATACCTACTCTTTGTTGTTGTCCGCCCGAAAGTTCTCTTGGAAAATAATTTTCTCTTCCATCGAGTCCAACTAATTTTACCATTTCCATAGCTC
>JAOHEU010000030.1 GCA_028097645.1 Candidatus Pelagibacter sp.
GTTTTTTTTGCCTTTTCTCTATCAAAAGATTTTTTTGATTTTGTAATATCATTAATGAAGTTAAATACTTTTTTAAATGTCAAAAAAGTTTCATTTTCTAAATCTTCATATCTTATTGTTAAAACTGGAAATTTTTTGCATTCAATCCAGCTTAAGGTATGAAATTTCCATGAAAATAAAGCATTAAAACCCAAATATCTATTATCTTCTTTTTGATATATTGCATTTTTTTCAGTTTGCATGAACTTAAAAGCTTGATCGTTATCAATCTGATAGTGATGAGCTAGTGAGCTTACAACTTTTCTAGGGTCTCTAATAATGTAAATTGCACCAACCGTATTTTCTGAATTTGTAAAACTGTTGTTATCAATTTTACATAAAGCGTTATGTGTCTTAAAAAATTTTAATTTTTTATTCTGGTTTATTCTTTTTTGTTCTAAAATCCAATATTTAGAAGTGCTTTCTGGTTTTAAAAATAAATCTTTATATTTTTTGAAATATGTTGAACTTGGAAATTGATCAATATTACGTAAAATATCAAAATTAAATAATCCATCCCTTGAAAAATAATATGTTGCTAGTAAAGACCTAAGCCATGTATTTCCACTTTTGGGATATGAAGCAAGCCAAATAATCATTATAAGTTCACATTTAAAGCAGCTCCAACTGCGGCTACTTGATTTTTAGCACCAAGATCTGAAATTAATTTATCATATCTTCCACCGTTAATTATGTTTCTGTTTTTTGATTTAGACTTGATATCAATTTTAAATACCATCCCAGTGTAATATTCTAACTGTCTTCCAAATGAAGCAGAGAATATAACATTTAATTTTGAAATTTTATTATTTGAGATTGGAAAATATTTTTGATCAACTACTAAATTAATTTTATTCTTTTTAAAAAAATTATTAAGTTCACTTGCAGCTTTATTAATTGGACATTTAATTTTTAAAAATTCCTTAATAATCTTTGATACGTTTTCACCCTTTTTTGTGCCTCTTGGATCTCTAATTTTGTTATCAAATCTTTTTAAAATTTCATCAATTGATCTTCCTGCAATAACCTTAGATAGATCTTCTTTTAACATCTTAAAATATCGTTTTTTATCAATCTCAACGATAGTTGGATCTACATCTGAATTAGTTTCTAATCTTTTCAAAAGATCATTAAAATATTTCTCTCTCCAAAAGTGTCTTGATAATCTTAACTTCCAACGCTTTGGGATATCTAGCTTTGAAATTAATAAATTAAAGATTTCAACATTGCCGATGGTTAGTGTGCCTGATGTATATTTAATATTTTGAAGTGATTTTAAAGAGGTATTGATAATTTCTTTGTCATCATTCTTTTCATCTTTTGATCCAATGATTTCAAATCCAACTTGATCTCTAATTATAGAATCTTTTTTATTTTGTGACTTTCGATAAGCCTGGCCACTATAAAAAATCTTTTCTTTTCCTTTTAAGTTGTTTTCTAAATACCTAAGACATGAGGCAATAGTTAAGTCGGGTCTAAGGCAAAGCTCACTTCCATTTTGATCAATAAAAGAAAATATAAATTTTCTAAAGTTTTCACCTGATCTTTGAACAATATGATTGGCCTCAATCACTGAAGGTAAATCAATATACTTAAATCCTTTAGATTTGACCGATCTAAGGATATTTTCAGATAAGTTTTTTGATTTCATTAATTAAATCAGCTTTTGGAATTGTTTGATTGTTTTCACCCTTAACGCCTTTAAGGTTTTTAATAGTAACCGTGTTATCGTTAAATTCATTTTCTCCACAAATAACCGCAACGGTTAATTGACGTTTATTTGCTAAATCAAGTTGTTTACCTAGGTTTTTTTTAGTGTTCAAAAAAACTTCAGCGTTAATATTATTGTCTCTTAATAGATCCACTAATTCATAATAATTTTTTAGATATTTTTGATCCATAACACAAACTAAAACTGGTTTTAGATCTTCAACTTTAATTTGATCTAATTGCATTAAAGCAAACAATAATCTATCTACACCAAAACTTATTCCTGTTCCTGGAATATCAACGCCTCTAAATCTAGATATCAATTTTGCATAAGCTCCCCCTGAGCATATACTTCCAATATCTACTTCTTTTCCTTTGTTATTGGTGACTTTAAAATTTAAATTAGTCTCTACAATAAAGTCAGAATAATAAGCAAGACCTCTAACGATTGTAAAATTAGTCTTAACTTGATTTAAATTTGATCCGTATCCTAATACTTCAAATACATCCTCAAGCTCACTTATTCCTTCTTGAGATAAAGGATTTTTTAAAGTTTCTTTTAATTGTTTTAAGTCTTTTATTTTTAAAAAATTTAATATTTGTGCAGCTTGATCATCAGATAGATCTGCTCCTTTAGTAATAGCACCACTTTGATCTTTTCTTTCTTTTTTAAGGAGGTCTTCAACTCCTTTTAGACCAAATCCAGGCTTATCTAATTTATCAATTGCTCGAATAACCTTAATTTGTTTTTCTTCAGAAATTTTTAATTCATCAATTAATCCTTGAACGATTTTTCTATTACTTACATTAATGGTAAATTGATCTTTATTTAATCCACAATCTGATAGTGTGCTTGAAATTAAGTTACAAAGTTCAGCATTCGCTTGAGCAGGATTAACATTTCCAACGATATCAAAGTCAGCCTGCATAAATTCTCTGTAACGACCATTTCCAGCTTTTTCGTTACGAAATACATTTTGAATTGCATATCTTTTAAATATTGAAGGGAGCTCTTGATTGTTTTGAGCAACAAATCTTGCTAAGGGGCTAGATAAATCATATCGAAGGGTAATGCTTTTTTCACCATCTTGAAATGAGAATACATCAGACATAGGATTACTATCGTCTTCTGCAAGAAAAGACCCTATATTTTCACTAATTTCAAACGAAGGTGTTTCAAGAGCCTCTGCTCCAAACTTGATAAAATTATTCTCAATTGCTTTTAATAGCTTTTTTTTGAGAAGAAGTTTTTTATCCCAACGATCTTCAAAACCTGAAGGTAATCCAGGTACTAATTTATTTTCTTTATTCATTTTTTGGTACCCGGGCTGAGAATCGAACTCAAACTTAAAGTTCCACAAACTTTCGTGCTAACCGTTACACCACCCAGGCATTCCTTGTTTTTATATTATTTTTGTGTGGATTAAAAATTATATTATAAATAAATAGCCTATAGGCTATGGAAACAGATTCTATGAGTACTTCTTGAAGTTCCTCTGTATGTAATATTTATAATCATGGGCAGTCTTTTAGACAATAATTGTCATTATTCAAGGTAAAAATAAAAAGGACGTTAATCTATTTTGTAGATTTAACGCCCTTAGAAATAATTAAAAATTAGTCTATTTTTTTTAGATTAACTGCAGAAGGACCTTTTGGGCCATCTTCTAATGTAAACTCAAGTTTATCACCTTCATTTAGATATCTCATGTCAGCTGCTTTAACTGCTGAAGCATGCACAAAGGCATCTTTTTCTTTGTCATCTCTTTCAATGAAACCGTAGCCCTTTTTACCATTATACCATTTAATTTTACCAGTTAGTGTGCTCATCTTATTTCTTAGTCCTTTAGTTATTTATTATATAAATAAGGTAATTTCTTTTAAAATTATTTCAAGATGAAAAGTGGATGGTGGTGCCTCGGGAAGGATTCGCACCTCCGACACAAGCCTTTTCAGGGCTCTGCTCTACTCCTGAGCTACCGAGGCAAAAATTAACCCCTAAAGATTATTCTGCCTTTTGTAAGGTCGTAAGGTGTCATTTCGACTGTCACGTTATCGCCTTGCAATACTCTAATTCTATTTTTTCTCAACTTACCAGCTGTATGAGCGGTAACCGTATGCCCATTCTCTAGCTTAACTCTAAACATTGCATTTGGAAGTAGGTCCATGACCTTTCCTTTAAATTCAAGCAAATCTTGTTTAGACAATTTTATTTTCTCCTAATTCTTTTTTTTACAGATTGAGCGTGTCCTGCTAATCCTTCGTAATTTGCAAGTGTTATAACTGAAGGACCAAGACTTTCAATACCCTTTTTAGATAAGTTTATATAGGAAATCCGTTTATAAAATTCATTTACACTTACTCCACTTGAATATTTAGCTGAACCATTGGTTGGTAATATGTGGTTTGAGCCAACATTATAATCTGTCATTGCCATAACAGCATATTTTCCTAAACAAACAGATCCTGCATTTTTAATTTTTGGAATAAATGATTTATAATTTTTAACATTTATCTCTAAATGCTCAGGGGCTATTTTATTTACAACATCAATTATTTTTTTGTCAGAACTAATGTGCATTAAAATTCCATTGCTTGATAAGCTTTGTCTTGCAATAGATGATCTTGGAATTTCTTTTAATTGTTTAAAAATTTCATTTTGAACTTTATCAATTAAAGATTTGTCTTTTGAAATTAAAATACATTGAGCAAGATTATCGTGTTCTGCTTGCCCAATTAAATCACTTGCAACCCATTCAGGATTTGAAAATTTATCGCAAACAATAGTAACTTCAGAGGGACCTGCCGTCATTCCTTCAATCCCGACATCACCAAAAACCTCTTTTTTAGCTGCAGCTACATAAGCGTTACCAGGGCCCACTATTTTATTAACATTATTTATTTTTTTTGTTCCATAAGCAACAGCTGCAATCGCTGATGGTCCACCGATTGAATAAATTTCTTTAATTTTACATTTTCGAGCCGCATATAATACTGCTGGATTTTGTTTTCCTTTAAACCCAGGATTAATCATCACAATTCTTTTAACTCCTGCAACAATTGCTGGAATAGCATTCATTAATACACTTGAAGGATATGAAGCTGTAGAACCAGGCACATAAATTGCAACCGATTCTAAAGGTAAATATTTATATTCAAGTTTGTTTTTGTACTTATCAACGTAAGAGATATTTTTAAATTTTTGTAAAGAGTGGAATTTATAAATTCTGTTGTAAGCAATATCGATTGCTTGCTTTACTTTTTTATCTAGTGATTTTATTGAATTAGCAATCTGTTTTTTTGAAGGAACAATTATAGTATTTTTATTAAATCTTTTCTCATATTTTACTAAAGCTTTGTCTCCATTTTTTCTAACATCTTTAATAATGCTTAAAACTGAAACTGAGTTAGATTGTACTTTTTTCTTTCTTTGCAAAAGCAAACTATCTAAATTTTTATCAAAATTTTTACTGTTACCGTTAAATATTTTCATTAGTCTTTAATTTCGTTTTGATCTTCTAGTCTTACTTCAATTGTTTCAGTAGTCAAAGCGATGTGGGCATTATTGTTAAAAATTAAATTAATTTCATAATCATCTTTATTTTTTAGATAATCAATTGCGATCAATTCTAAAACTAAATCCTCGTTTTTTTGATCTATATTTTTAGATTTTACTTTGTCGACAAAATCAAACCTGCAAATACTGTTGATTTTCTTATCTTCTTGATCTGTCTCAATTTTTGTTCTCTCAATTGATAATAAGAAAACTTTATTGGATGCCAAATATTTTATATCTGACACTTTGACTTTAGCCCCAGCACTACATGCTGAAATCATTTGTAAACCTTCATTATCAGAAGCTATAATTTTTGCTAAATATTTCTTATCCATTAATTAACTCTTCTAATTTTTGCTCCAACTTTTTTCAATTTCTTTTCTATATTTTCATATCCTCGATCTAGATGATAAATTCTATTTATAATAGATTTTCCTTTTGCAGTTAAGGCTGCAAGAATTAATGAAACAGAAGCTCTTAGATCTGTTGCCATCAATTCAGCTGCTTCAAAATTAATATTACCAGTAACTTTGGCCTTATTACCATCAGTTGAAATTTTAGCACCCATTCGATTTAGTTCAGCAACGTGCATAAATCTGTTTTCAAAAATATCTTCTTTAATTACAGATTGTTTATTTGCTTTACACAACAACACCATCATTTGAGCCTGTAAATCAGTTGGAAAACCAGGATATGGTGCTGTTTTGATATTCATACTTTTAATTTTTTTATCTCCTACAATATGAATTTCATCTTTCTTAACTTTAATTTTTGCTCCTATTTTTTTTAAAGTATCAATTTCTGTTTGAATAATTTTAGGAACTATATTCTTTATCTTTAAATTTCCTTCTGTTACCGCTGCGGCCACTAAATAAGTTCCAGCTTCTATTCTATCAAACATTACTGGATAAGTAATTTCACTAACCTCAGACACTCCTTCAATTTTAACTGATCGCTTACTAATCCACTTGATATTGCATCCCATACTTTTTAAAAAATTAACTAAATCTTTTATTTCAGGCTCAATTGCACAGTTACTCAAAACAGTAGTTCCCTTTGCAAAACTCGCAGCAATGATTAAATTTTCAGTAGCTCCAACCGATATTTTTGAAAATTTTATTTTACTGCCAATTAATCCCTTTGGTGCTTTAGCATGAACATAACCTTGAATAATTTTATATTTAACGCCTAACTTTGATAAAGCATCTAAATGTATATCAACAGGTCTAGTACCTATTGCACAACCACCGGGTAGGGATACTTTTGCTTTACCGAATTTAGCAAGCAAAGGCCCAAGGACTAAAATTCCTGCTCTCATAGTTTTAACCAAACTGTAAGAGGCAAAATTTTTGCTCTGTTGTTTGTTATCAATAGTTAGATTATTTTTATTAAAGTTAATTTTAGATCCTAACGATTGTAACAAACTAGCCATCGTCTCAATATCTCTTACTCTGGGTAAATTTTTTAGGTAAACTTTTTTTCTTGATAACAAAGTTGCTGCTAAAATTGGAAGAGAGGCGTTTTTTGATCCTGATATTTTTATTTGTCCTTTGAGCTTTTCCGCTCCAAAGACTTCTAGTTTTTGCATAACTATACTTTGGGTAACGTTACCCCAGTTTGGCCCATATATTTTCCATCCCGATCTGCATATGTCACTTCTGGTTTTTCATTTCCCTTTAAAAAGATAAATTGCGCAACCCCTTCATTAGCATATATTTTTGCAGGTAAAGGTGTGGTGTTAGAAAACTCAAGTGTTACATACCCTTCCCAACCTGGTTCTAAAGGCGTAACATTAACAATAATTCCACATCTTGCATAAGTAGATTTACCTAAACAAATGACCAATACATCATCTGGAATTTTAAATTTTTCAACTGTTCTTGCTAAAACAAATGAATTAGGTGGAATAATACATTCTGATGTATTTTTAGTTACAAAGTTTGTTGGTTTAAAATTTTTTGGATCCACTATTTCTGAATTCACATTGGTAAAAATTTTAAACTCATCAGAAACTCTTGCATCATAACCAAAAGAAGATAGCCCGTAAGAAATGCTATTCCCTCTCACTTGTTTTTCTTCAAAAGGAGAAATCATTTCTTTTTCTTTGGACATTTTTCTTATCCACTTGTCTGATAATACTGTCATTATTTAGTTTTCTTCTTTGTCTTTTTTTGAAAAAGTTTTCTTTTTTTTAAGTTTTTTCTAAGTGCTAAGCTTAAACGCTCATTTTTTTCTTTAGAATTCATTCTTTATCTGGATTAGTAAGGAAGTCTAATGTGATAGGCTTAGAAGTGTCTAACGTTTTAGGCTTAACCTCTTCTTCTTTAGGTCCTTCTTTAGCTAAACGTTTAGCTCTTTTTTCAGCAAGCTTTTTTTCTCTTTTAGCTTGCTTCTCCATAAGCTTGTTTCCTTTAGTAGATTTATAATCGTAATGAATTCCCATAAAATTTTCCTCACGTAGATATAAAGCATATTCATCAAAAAATTAAGGCAATATTTTGAAAAAAATGCTTTATTATCAGTAAATATTATTTTGATCATAAGCTCCTATAGATAAATGGTATATCAAGTCATTGGTAATGACTAATTCCCTGGTCAGTACAGGGTGGGAGCACCAAAATTAATTTTTGTAGAAAATTTTTCTTAAAAAGATTGATAATATAATTAATCCAAAAAAAGCAAGAATTGGCAAATAAATATCTCCAGAAAAAATTATATCCGTTATTCCTGGAAGTTCTGAATTTTGATCAATAACTTTTTCTAAACCACTGCCAATAGAAACAGCCAAGAATATTTGAGGTATAATTCCAATTAAAGTTGCGAAGAAAAAATTATTTACTTTTACATTAAAAAGAGTGGGTAAAAGACAGCTTAACTGCCAAG
>JAOHEU010000031.1 GCA_028097645.1 Candidatus Pelagibacter sp.
TCGTATGTATGGGAATTTTCTACCGAAACTATCTTTAAGAATATTCATATGATATATTGACTATTATTAATTAAATAAACCATGAGTCAAATTTTAAATGATAATGAAATCAAAGAATTTAACAAGAATGGAGCAATCCATCTTAAAGGTAAGTTTGATATAAAATGGATCGAAAAATTAAAAGCAGGGATCAATAAAGCTAAAATTAATCCTAGTCCTAGATTTACCAATCATACCAAGGATGAAAAACTACCAAGTTATTTAGAGGATTTTTGGACTTGGAACTTACATGAGGAATTTACAGACTTTGTTTATAATTCTCCCACAGCTAAAATTGCCTCAGAATTACTGGAAGCTAAAAGAATTAATCTAGTAATGGATAACTGGTTTTTTAGAGAAGCTGGATCAAAATCAAAACCACCATTTCATCATGATATTTCTTATTTTGATTTTGAAGGATCAATGTGTGTTTTATGGATACCATTAGAACCTGTTAACAAACAGGATGGTATTGCTTGGGTTAAAGGCTCTCACTTATGGAATAAATTATTTTTAAGAACAAGATTTAATGATGGTCACAAAGTAGATGGAGAAGAAGGAATTGTTAATGGTATAAAATATGAATTAACGCCAGATATAATAGGTAACAAAGAAAATTATGAGTTTTTAGAATGGGATTTAGAAGTAGGGGATTGTGTTTATTTTGATATTAGAACTTTACATGGAGCTTTACACGAAACAACTCCAAAATCAGATGTAAATAGATTTACTCTTAGAATGGCAAAAGAAAATTCAAAAATAATTTATAGAGGCGATTGGGCTAAAGAAGAAAGAGCAATTATGGAAGCAAATGGTTATAAAAACGGTGATGACTTATCTGGTAAAATGTTTCCAACACTTTATGAAAATTATTAACTCTCCCTCTAAAAAAGTAGAGGAAGAGTTTTATAATTATTTACCTGGTTCTTTGTAGCCACCAACCATTTTGTTTGCAATTTTTGCAATACCATTCAAGTCAATAGACTCTAATACAGTAAAATCAGTTACAGCCCCACTTGAAACTGCAACCATTCCTGATGCAGCTGCCTGATCAAAAGTACCTTCAACTTCAACCATGAAATCA
This sequence comes from Candidatus Pelagibacter sp., assembly GCA_028097645.1. The sequence goes on from JAOHEU010000031.1 coordinate 1,124, forward strand.
TACTTACCTCTTAAACCAGCATAGCCAGTAAGTTTCGCTCCACCTGCTTCAGCTAAAGCTGTAGTAGCAGCTTTTCGATCTGTATCTGGATTACTTACAAAACCTCCAAGACCTTTATCTGTATATCTTCCTAGTATATAAAACTTAGCCATTAAGACCTCCTTTCAATTTGTTTAATTAAAATAGAAATACAGGGTCATTGCAATAGACATATATCCACACCACTTTTGCCCTTAGATTTACTTATTTTTTTAGCTATTAAACCTATTAATTATTAAAATTTATAATTTAACCAGGTGTATAATTTCTTTCGGATTCTGGATCTTTGGTTGAGTAAGGTAATTTTAAAACTTCGTTCCAAAATTCCTCTGGTATACTTGTGTTAGCCCAAGCAAGGTTTTTTTCAATACTCTGAATACTGGTAACTCCACACAGAGTAGATGTAATTCTTTTATCTTTCATTGAAAACTGTAAAGCAGCCGCTCCCATTTCAACATCATACTTTTTACAAACTTTTTCTATTTCTCTAGCAGGTGCAAGCTTTTCTTCTGTAGCATCCTGATAAGTTATTTTTTTAAAGTTACTTGGACCTTTTGCTAGAATACCACCAGCGTAAGGAGCAGCATTGAAAATAGATATATTTTTACTATGAGCGTAGCTATACATCTCATCCGCCTCTCTATTCAGCAGAGTATATCTGTTATGATTAATTATTACATCAAAGTCCCAATTTTTTAACATAGGAAACATTATATCTATTTTTCCCATAGCCAAACCAATTGCTTTTGCTAAACCTTCTTCTTTTATTTTAAATAACTCATCTAATGCCCCATCTTTTTTTGTGACATCATTTACATCTTTTACATATTCTGGATCATGAAGAAACAAAACATCAACAGAATCTACATTCAAAGTTTTTAAGCTTTCTTCTATGGACTCTCTTGTTCTTTTTTTATCAAGAACTAGCGTATCCATGTTTCTATCGATTTTGGTTGATAAGACAAAATTTTCTGGCCAGCCACCATTTTCTTTAATTGCTATTCCGATTCTTTTTTCACTTTCTCCCATCGCATAATTTCTTGAAGTATCAAGCATATTCACTGGACCTTGAAAAAATCTTTTTAAAGTTTCTTGAGCTCTTTGTTCTGGTACTTCATAGCCATAAGTATCAGGCATACTCCCCAAAGAGGATGTTCCAAAACTTAATTCTGTAACTTCTACACCAGTGTCTTTAATTTTATTTTTTCTCATAAATTAATTTAAATTAGGATCACTCACCTAAAATACTATCATCTAATATCTTGGTGTCGTATGCTGAATAAGAATGCCATCCCGCAACTGTTTGATCAAAATCAATAATGCTTCCTGTCATTATTCCCGACTCTTCTGAACATAAGAAAGCTAGGATCTTAGCAACATCTAAAGGTTTGTTTAATCTTTTAAAAGGAACATTTGCTTCAGCTTTTTTTAACCAATCATCATCTGCGTTGTGAAATTTTTTCTGAATTACTGTTTCTGCTGGTGTATCTGTCCAACCTAGATTTACACCATTCACTCTTATTTGATGACCAGAAACTGAATTTGCAACATTTTTAATCATTACTGCCAATGCTGCTTTAGAAGAACTGTAAGCAGTTAAGAAAGGCATACCACTATATCCAGCCATTGATAAAATATGAGCTATAGTTCCTTTTTTTTTATCTCTTATCATTATTTTTATAATGTCTTGCATCATAAAAAGAGGAGCTTTTACATTCACATTAAAATTTTTATCATAATTTTCTTCTGTTGTGCTTAAGATCGTACCTCTCTCAGTAAAAGCGGCAACATTTATAAAAGAGTCTACTGTATTAAATTTTTTATCAGTCTCAGAAACTATTTTTTTACAGTCTGTAAGCTTCTCTAAATCTGCTTGAATGTATAAGCATTCTGTACCCATGCCTTCTATTTCAGATTTTACCTTGTTTCCTTTTTCATTATTTCTTCCACAGATAGTTATTCCTTTGGCACCTCTGCTTGCTAGTAATTTTGCAGTCTCAGCTCCACTTCCTTGGGTACTTCCTGTTACAATTATTATTTTATTTTTAAATTGGTTAGATTGTTCAGATATATATTTATTAGACATATTAGAATTTTATATCTATTACCTTACCACTTTCAAACGATTCATATGCTGCGTTTGCTATTATCAAAGCATTTCTACCATCTTCAAATCCTACTAAAGGTTTTGCTTTATCTTCAACGCATTTTACAAACTCATTAAATTGATCTCTGTAAGCTTGCTCATATCTTTCAATAAAAAAGAAATGTATAGGTTCTTTTTCATTCGTTGATGTACTTGTATATCTTTCTAAAGAAGTAGGAGTTTGATTATTAGAGATAACCATTCCTTTACTGCCAAATACTTCAACTCTTTGATCATATCCATAAACTGCTCTTCGTGAGTTATTAATATGAATTAAAACACCTTTTTTTGATTTTAAAATAAACATTGCAGTATCTAGATCTTTTACTTGTTGTGAATTTTTATCAAATAAAGCATCTCCAAATGCAGATATTTGAACTACAGGATCATCACCCAATATAAATCTAGTTAAATCAAAATCGTGAATAGTAGTATCTCTAAAAAAACCTCCAGCAGCTTTTAAATATTCAGTACCCGGTGGTTCAGGGTCTCTACTTGTAATAACCACCATTTCCAATTCACCAATTTCTTTTTTTACTCTTGCCTGTTGTGCCTTAGCATGACTTGCATCAAATCTTCTATTAAAGCCAATTTGAATAGGAACGTTTGTCCCTTTAATATTTTCCATGCACTCATTTACTTTATTGATATCTAAATCAATTGGTTTTTCGCAAAAAATTGCTTTTCCAGCTTTTGCTGCCATTGTAATAAATTGAGTGTGAGTTGGTGTAGCAGAAGCTATAAGAACTGCATCTATATCATCTGTATTAATTGCTTCTTCTGGCGATGATGCAATTGAGCATCCTGTTGATTTTGCTACCTCTTCAGCAAATTGAGAATTAACGTCATATATGTATTTTAATTTTGCTTTTGGATGTGCTGCTATAAATTTAGCATGCATTTTTCCAATCCGTCCTGCTCCCATTAAGGAAAAATTAATCATAATAATATAGAACAGAATTAAAAAACAAAATCAAGAAACATTTTTTTAATGATGAATTAAACAACAATTAAAATATAATTTTCTTGATGCACATAACATCATCATTTAAAAATCCATTTAAGTTTTTAATAAATTTTTATGTCAGTAAAATTAGGAATAGCACCGATAGCATGGAGTAATGATGATATGCCTGAATTAGGGGGTGACACTTCTTTAGAACAATGTTTGTCTGAAGCTAGTCAAGCAGGATTTATTGGAATTGAGTCTGGTGGTAAATTTCCAAAAAAATCAGAAGAATTAATTCCTAAACTTAATGAGTTTAATCTGAGTCTTTGTTCAGGTTGGTATGGAGCTAATTTAAGAACAAATAGTGTTAATGAAGAAAAAAATATTATGCAAGATCAGTTAAAACTTTTTAAAGATTGTAATTCACCTTGCATGGTTTTTGCTGAAGTTTCTGGTTCAATTCAAGGAGATCCCAATCGAAAATTATCTACAAGACCTCAAATGGATCTTGAAGAGTCTAAAAAATACTATGAAAAAATTTCAGAAATGGGAAAATATCTTGAAGATGAAGGGATGCCACTTGCTTACCATCATCATATGGGCACTGTAATAGAGACTGAAGTAGATACTGTTAGATTGCTTGAAAACACGAATGATAGTGTAAAACTTACATTAGACACTGGTCACATGTTGTTTGCTCAAGGAGACTCTTTAAAAATATTAAATGATTTTAGCGAAAGATTAATTCATATGCATTGTAAAGATATTAGAAAAAGTGTTTTAGAAAAATCTTTGAAAGAAGATTTAAGTTTTAGAGGAGCATTTTTAGAGGGTGCGTTTACAGTTCCGGGTGATGGATGTATTGATTACAAGCCTTTATTTGATGTATTGAAAGAAAAAAATTATTCAGGTTGGCTAGTAGTAGAGGCCGAGCAAGATCCTGTAAAAGCAAATCCTTTTGAATATGCAAAGATTGGCTACAAATATTTAACAGAAACTCTTAATACGAGTAACTTAGAAGTCTTTCAAAAATAATTTTTAAGTTATAGTTTTACTGTTTTTGATTTTTCTAATTTTTCATCAAAAAAATCAATAATATTTTGAATTGTCTCTTTTCCCATTCTTGTCATGCACTCTTCAGTAAAAGCTGCTGTGTGTGGACTTAAAAAAACTTTATCGTTTTTAAGTAAAGGATTGTTTGGCTCTGGGGGTTCAATTTCAAAAACATCTAAACCAGCACCAAAAATTAAATCTTCTTTTAAAGCTTTATCTAAATCAATTTCATTAACAATTCCACCTCTAGCAGCATTAATTATAATACAATTTTTTTTCATAGTTTTAAGTAAATCGTAATTAATTATATTTTTAGTTTTATCATTTAATGGAATATGTAGAGAAATTGCATCCATATCATTACAAGCATCTTCCATACTCTCAACTTTTATTCCGCCTAAATTTTCAATTACATCTTTTGAAACAAAAGGATCATAAACAAAAACTTTCATTTCAAATCCTAAACATCTTTTTATAAGAGATTGACCAATTCTACCAAATCCAGCAATTAATATATTTTTACCCCAAAGTTCTACAGTCTTAGGTAATTTATTTCGGTCGTTAAATTTTCCATCTTTAACAGCATTATCGTACATACTCTTTCTTTTAGAAATATTGAGCAACATAAACATTACATGCTCAGATACAGCCACAGCATTTGCTGTTGCAGTAATTGCTAGAGTAAGATTATTTTTTTTTGATGTTTCTAAATCAATATTATCATAACCAACACCATGTCTTGAAATTATTTTAAGATTTTTCGCTGCTTCAATTACATCTCCAGTTAATTTTGCTGTTCTAATCGATGCTGCATCACAATCTTTGATTTTTGATTTAAGAAATTCAGGATCAACATTTTCGACAACCTCAAATTCATAATTTGAATTATTTTTAAGTAATTCTATTCCAGCTTCATGGATAGGTTGAATAACTAAAATTTTTTTCATAAGCTCTTATACACAAATATAAATTTTATAAAATTATTTATTTAAGAATTGATCAACTTAGATAGATCTTTTTTATTATGCTTAAAAGTAGGCAATGGATATTTAAAAGCATATTTTCTTGGAATACATTTTTCTTTAGCTTTTTCCCAGAGAGTCAGCCATTGTTTAAAGTTTAAAACAGTAATATTCTTTTTATTTTTACTTTTAACATAAAAGCTTGGTAAAGGTTCACGACCAGAAGTTTGGCCAGCTTTATTATATCTTAGATCAGCACTAATTCTAAAAGAGTTTGATTTATTTGGAATAGAGCAGTGCGCAGAGTGTCGGTGAAGTAAAACTACATCCCCCACATCAGCTTCTAGGTAAACAACTTTTTTTGAATTTAGCAAGTCTGAATTTTTGATTTCAACTTGACCTTTGTAACCTGAGTGATGATTCAGTAATCCTAACTTGTTAATTCCAGGAATAGTGATCATACATCCATTTTTCTTAGTTGTTTTTGTAAATGGAATCCACACAGTCAAAAGTTCAGTGTTTTTTTGACCTTTAGTAGATAATACTGCTGCATCTTGGTGCCAAGGAGTTCTACCACTTAAGCCATCAAAAATTGATTTTTTAGGTAGTGTTTTTTCAGGTTGTTTAATTCTAGTATTTTGGACTGGATTAGAAAGAATTTCTGGACCAAGGATTTTTTCAACCACACTAAGTATTTTTTTATGTTTAATTAAATTCCATAAAGAGTGTGTAGCAAAATAATCACTATCTTTTTTAACATGATCTCTTGGAAGTCGAGTATTAAAATATTGATCTAAATCAAAAATATTTAGAGAGGAGACAAACTGATATTTTTTTTCAAATTTTAATTTTAGTGCTTTTGAAATTTTATGTTTAGGAGAAAATTTGTGAATCAATCGATCCATCACGTACTCCATATCATTTAAGATAGGTTTAAGATCATTATCAAAATTTAAAACATTTTTTACTATCGCATATCCTTGTTCTTCAAATTTTTTTTTATTTAATGATCTCATATTTGAACTTTATTAATTTGCAACCGGGACTGTAAGATAATTTGCATCATGAAATGAAGTTAACATTTTTTTTTTAGTTTTAATTATATGAGGATAGTATGGAATATCGTTAAATTTCCATATGACCGGTTTGTTTAAAGCATAACTTCCATAAATAAAAAATCGTTTTGGGCAATTTTTTTCAATAAATCTTTTAACACCATGATACGAATTGGGTGTTGATTGGAAAAATACTACCGTTCCTTGTTTAGGGGTAAATTCTTTGACAACCTCTAATTCACTAATTTTTGGAAATCTTCTAAAACTTTTTCTAATATTTTTTTTTGTTTTTTTTCTATAAATGGTAAGTGATCCTCCATTTTCTTTAGGTATGTCGGTTAAATAAATTAAAAAATTATACAATCTTGTAATATCGTCTCGGTGAGGTCTCAATC
>JAOHEU010000032.1 GCA_028097645.1 Candidatus Pelagibacter sp.
ATCAAAGAAAAAGTATTTGATAAAATGAATGATCCACTCAAGCTATTTCCATTTGGTCTAAGAGGTCATTATAATGAAGAAGGTTTTAAACAAGTTGCATTAGCTGTTTATCAATCAACGCAATAAATTTTTAGTTATGAAGATTATTAATGATTTAAATTGTAGTTGGGTTAAAGATTTAATTCCTCGAACAAATATTAAAACACTTCAATCTAATGAAGATAGTGAATGGCTTGTAATTGGAGCAGGTTATACAGGGCTTTCTGCTGCAAGAAAATTAGGTCAATTATATCCAAATCAAAAAATTATAATAGTAGATGCACAATTAGCAGGTGAGGGCGCAAGTAGCAGAAATTCTGGATACCTAGTTGATACTACTCTTAATGATGGTTTTACCTCAAATAAAGAATTAGATAATTATAAAAAAAAAGCTGATATTTATGATTTAGGAATAAATTCAGTTAAGAAATTCATAAACGAACATCAGGTAGATTGTGATTGGAATGAATGTGGAAAATATTTTGCATCCTCAAAAAAAGAAGATGAAAAAATTTTAAGAAACTTCTCTGATACTCTTAAAAAATTAGGTTTTGAGCATAATTTATTATCTAATAAAGAATTATCTAAAAGAATAGGTACTAGTTTTTACAATGTAGCACTTCATACCGAGGGAGGAGTTTTATTACATCCTGGTAAATTAGTTAGAGCAATGATTGATGTATTACCAAAGAATGTTTATTTATATGAAAATTCATCTTTACTAAGTTGGAATAAAATTAAAGATATAATCTGCTGTGAGTTTAAAAATCATAAAATCAATACTAAAAAAATTATTTTTGCAACAAATGGTTTTTTGAAATCTTTAGGGATTAAATCAAACTATAATTTTCCAATAACTTTAACTGCAAGTATGACAAGGCCATTAACTGATGACGAATTTAAATCTATTGGTCAACCAAAAGAATGGGGTGTACTACCTGTAAGACCAATGGGTGCTACTATTAGAATGACTAAGGATAGAAGAATATTGATACGAAATACAGCAGAAGTTCATAATCCTTTTAAGATGTCTGAGTTTGATTTGCAAAAAAGATCAATTAATCAAAAAATTGGTATAAAAAAAAGATTTCCACAATTTCCTGATGATATAATTCAATCATCATGGTCTGGTGTAGTATCTAGAACAAGAAATAGTTCTCAAATATTTGAAAAAATTGACAACAATATTTTTGCTGCTGGTTGTTACAATGGCTCAGGTATCGGTGTAGGCACTTTATTTGGTGAGCAAATTGCCATGAAAGCAAGCGAAGAAAACACACAAGAAATACAAACTATAGAAGCAAGAAACAAACCTACTTGGTTACCACCTCAACCGTTTTTGAATTTAGGAGTTAAAACACGTTTAATTTATGAGCGTTTACGAGCTAGATCAGAAATTTAAAGAACAACTAAATCTAATTTTTGTTTTCCCAATCTTTCGTTTCCGTTTTCTGTAACTAAGTAGGTTTCACCTAAATTCATTGCCAAATTGTTATCTGAGTCCATTAATATCATGTGCATAAAGAAGACGTTGCCGGGTGTAACAACATAAGGATTATCTGTGTATAGCATAGGCCAGTCCATCCAGTTAGGTGAAAAAGTTGATCCCAAAGAATATCCACAAGCATTCATTCTTGCTTTATTAAATCCTAAATCATCAAATGTTTTTGCATGTGCATCAAAAACTTCACCTGCAGTTTTTCCTGGAACTAAAGTATTTACACAGTTGGTTAAAGCTTCAACACAAGCTTCATGCATTTTTATATGTTTGGGGTCAGCTTTTCCAATAGGAATTGTTCTAAACATTGCAGAATGGTAATGTTTATAAGTACCAGCCCATTCTAAACTTAGTTGATCAGTGTTTGATAAGTTTCTTTTTTCAGCTTGGTATCTACATAGTAAAGCGTTATCACCTGAACCTATAATATATTCATTAGCAGGATAATCGCCACCACCTTCAAGTACTGCTCTTTGCATTTCAGCTAAAATTTTTGCTTCATTAGCTCCAGCTTTTGCATATTTCCAAGCTTCATCTAAAGCTCTATCGGCTAGCTCAGCAGCTTGTTTTATATATACTAATTCTTCATTAGATTTTATAACTCTTAGTTTTGTTATTAGTTCAGATTGATCTTCAACTTTACAATAATTTTCTAAGGATTTATTTAATCTTAGCGCGTTACGTCCTGTCATACCGTAAGCTTCATATTCAATACCAATATTTTTATTTTTTAGATCAAATTCATCTAAAATTATTTTAAGATCATCAGTTGGATTTATTCCATCTTTATCCACCCAAATTCTTATATCTTGAATATTTGATGTATTTTGAGCTTGTCTTAAATCTGGTGCACGAGTTAATAAAACTATATTTCCTTTTTGATCTAAAACTAAAGTTTGAAAAAAAACATATCCAAATGTATCGTAACCAGTAAGCCAATACATCGACTCTTGTCTAAACATTAAAAGAGCATCTAAATTTTGCTCTTTCATAGATTTTAAAACATCTTGTTTTCTTTTAGAAAATTCTTCTTTGCTAAAATGAAGCGCCATTAAGAAATAATTGCTTTTACGGATCCTAATTTATCAATTTTACCGGTATATAAACCTTTTCCAAGAATAGGAACTACACCTACAGTGGAACCAGTGAATACATAAAAATCTCTTCCCAAATCAACTTTATCTAATTTAACTTTATTTAGAACAAATCTTAAAGAGTTAAGTGGGTTGATGTATACTGCGTTGGTATTGCCACTAACACTTTGCTTAACTTTTTTGTTTGAAATATTTGCTTTTAAATTACCAATATTAATTCTCTTATATTTTTTCTTTTGACCAATTAAAAACTTAACATTTCCACCGAAATCACTACTTAGATCGCCAAAAGACGTTATTCCTTTCCTTTTTTGTCTATAACCAACTACCTCAATACATGGAGCCATATGTGATATAAATTTAGTAACATTTTTGCTTGTAATTGAACCTTTTGAAGAAAAAAAAGACTTTTTAATTAAATAACAAACTTCAAGCTCAATCCCTAAAGTTGATTTATTTATTTTAACACGTTTACCACTTTTTAAAAAATTTCTTGCGTAAACAGAAGCGTAAAATGGTTCTTTTTCATTCAATTTTTTCAATAAAGGAATACCGGTTCCACCAGCTTTATATCCAATTACTGGTTCTTTAATTTTACTTTCACACAGTTTTCTAAATTTGTCTGCTTCAGTAAGTTTTTTTGTAAATTTTTTAGGTATCGCTGAAATAATTTTATTTTTTAAAAAAGCGTTAACTAATTTATCTGAAAGCTTATCTTTTAAAGTTTTTTTCATTAGACTTTTTTATTTTAATACAGACATAGGATCAAGTCTTGTTTGAAACCAATTGACTCTAAAATCTAGATGGGGCCCAGTTGATCTTCCAGTTGATCCAACAGTGCCTATTATATCTCCTTGATTTATTCTATCTCCAACTGAAACTAAAACATTTTCAAGGTGAGAATATATTGTTGAAATACCATGACCATGATCCATAATTACTGTTCCACCAGTATAATATAAATCATCTTCAGCCATTGTAACAACTCCAGTGCCAGACGATTTGATCATTGTTCCCTGTTTTGCAGCTATATCTATGCCGTAGTGAGGCCATCTTGGTTTACCGTTCAAAATTCTTTGACTGCCATAGACACCGCTAATAATTCCTTCAACTGGCATAATAAATTTTTCTTTAAAATAAATTAGATCAGAGTTAATAGCTCTTGCTTCACCAATTGCATTATTTTCTTTTTTAATTCTTTTATATACTGACTCCGGTGGAGTAACTTTGCTCTCCGCAAGTCCATCAATTCTTTGTATGTTGTATTCTCTCTTTAAAACTTTTTTAGTAATTATTGATTTTTCCCCATTTAAAGTTTTGGTAAATGTTAAATCAAATTTTCTATCTCTATCAATTCCAAAAACAAAAAAACCATCTTTAGATACTTTTACATCTTTTTTATTAACTTTAATTTGTGCTTTAGGATCTGTTTTACCTAATATGAAATGCCCTTGGGTAAAATTTCCTTGAAACTCAATTGCGTTTACTTGTGATGTTATAAAAATAAATAATACTAAGAAAAATCTATAAATTATTGTGCTGTCCATCCGCCATCTATTACTATTGATGTACCTGTGATCATTGAAGAAGCTGAAGAAGCTAAGAAACAAACAGTAGTTGCTATATCACTTTCTGTTGCTAATTTTCCCATAGGAATATTACCTAAAGCTAATTTCTTAAATTTTTTATTCTTAAAGAAGTTTAAGACCATTGGTGTTGCAACAAATGTTGGTGCAACAGTATTAACTCTTATGTCATTTTTTGCCAATTCAACACCCATTCCTTTAGTTAGACCTTCAATACCAAATTTAGTCATATTATAAACGTTTCTACCACTCATACCAACATGACCTAATTGAGAAGACATATTTATTATTGAGCCTGGTCTTTTTTTATTTTTTAACATCTTTTTAACAACAAGTTGAGCAACGTTAAAAGCAGCCTTAAGATTAAGATCGACCAAGTAGTTCATACTTTTTTGTTTAACTTTCTCAAAAGGTTCTGGAATATTTGTGCCTGCATTATTCACCAAGACATCTATAATCTTAATTTTATCTATCTTCTTTTTTAAATCTTCATAGTCCATTACATCACAAGGAACTTTGATAATTTTTCCTTTAATTTTTTTGATTTGCTTTTCTAATTTATCAAGATCAGATGGAGTTCTGCTAAGCGCAATAACTGTAGCTCCAGCTTCTGCTAAAGCAATAGAGCAAGCTTTCCCTAATCCCTTGCCTGCACCTGTAACTAAAGCGTATTTATTTTTTAAATTAATTTTTTGTAAATACATTATAGAAATAATATTTTAATATCTGTGTAAATCAACTCTACTGCAACAACTAATATTGCTAGTAATCCTGCCCATGCTATCCATTTGTATTTTTTAATCCAACCCGAGATTAAATTAGCTGCAGTAGCCATCAAGACAATTGATAAAGCCAAGCCAAATATTAATAATGTATAATGATCACCAGCCGCGCCCGCTACACCTAATACATTATCTAAACTCATTGTAAAATCAGCCAATAAAACAGTCCATATAGCTTTCATGAAACTTGAGTTATCTACTTTAATATCCTCTTCGTCAGATTGTCCTTTAATCACATCTACATAGAGTTTGTAGACAATATAAAGAAGTAATAATCCTCCAATTAACCTTAAACCAGTTATCTGTAGCAAGTATGCAGTCAACATAGTTAAGATAATTCTTAAGATTACAGCTCCACCAATACCCCAAAAAATTACTTTTTTTCTTTGCTCTACTGGAAATTTTGAAGCAACCATTCCAATGATGATTGCATTGTCTCCAGCTAAAACTAAATCTATGAAAATGATTTGTCCTAAAATTGTTAATTGCTCTGGTGTAAATAATTCTGCAAACATTTAGTGCTCTAGTATCATATCTGCACCTTTTTCTGCAATCATTATTGTTGGTGCATTAGTGTTACCAGAAGTTATGTTGGGCATTATTGATGCATCAATTACTCTAAGATTTTTTATTCCTTTAACTCTTAATTTTTCATCAACAACAGCCATATCATCTTGGCCCATTTTACAAGTACCAACTGGATGAAAAATAGTTTGTGCATAATTAGATGCTTCTTTGACTAATTCTTCATCATCATTGATGTTTATCCCTGGTCTATATTCTTCTGGCGAGTACTTTTTAAAAGTCTCAGACTCTAAAATAATTTTCCTTGTTAATTTAAGACCTCTAGCAGCAACCATTCGATCATGATCTGTAGAGAGATAGTTTTGTTTTATTTTTGCATAAGTTCTAGAGTCTTTATCAACAATACTTACATGACCTCTACTAGTAGGTCTTATATTCGAAACAGTAGGGGTAAAAGCATGAAAATCATGATTTTTAGTTGCACCCAATGTATCCATACTCATTGGCTGAACATGCCATTGCAAATCTGGAAGCTCAAGTGATGGATCACTTTTTGCAAACATGCAGAGCTGACTTGCTCCCATTGTCATCGGACCAGATCTTTTGAATATATATTCTAACCCAATCATTAAGTTCCCAAATAAACTATTAATTTTTTTGTTCAGTGATTTTAATCCATTGATTTTATAAATTGGTCGAAGCATTAAATGATCATGTAAATTTTCACCAACACCATTTAAATCTTTAACAGTTTCAATACCTAAGTTTTTTAATTTTTCTGGATTTCCTATTCCTGATACTTGTAATATTTGAGGTGAACCAATGGCTCCTGAGGAGAGAATAATTTCTCTATTAGCTTCAACTTTTTTTAGTTCATTACCTTCCCAAAATTCTACTTCTTTAGCTGTTTTATCTACAAAGTTAATTTTTTTTACATGCGCATTAGTAATAATTTTTAAATTATTTCTATCTTTGATTGGATTTAAGTACCCGACAGATGTGCTACATCTAAAACCATCTTTTTGAGTTACTTGAAAATAACCACATCCATGATTATCACCAGTATTAAAGTCTTTAGTTTTAGGAATACCAAATTCTTCAGCTGCGTTTTGAAATTCATCCAATAAAGGAAGATGTATTCTTTGATCTGAAACTGATAATGGCCCATTAATTCCATGAAATTCACTTTTACCTCTTTCTTGATTTTCAGCTTTTATAAAATAAGGTAAAACATCGTCCCAACCCCAGCCAGTATTTCCTGATTGTCTCCAAAGATCGTAGTCTCGATGTTGTCCTCTTATATAAAGTAATCCATTAATTGAAGAGCTCCCACCTAAAGTTTTACCTCTTGGATATCTTATTGAAATATTGTTCATACTTTCATCTGGTTCTGTTCGATAACACCAATCTGTATTAGGATTGTGCATGGTTTTGAAATATCCAACTGGAATATGTATCCATGGATAATTATCTTTGCCACCAGCTTCTAAAAGTAAAACTTTTTG
>JAOHEU010000033.1 GCA_028097645.1 Candidatus Pelagibacter sp.
TAAAAAAATACTTGAAAGATACAGCAAAATTAAAAATCACAATAAATCTAAAAATGTTGTCATTGGATTTGGAATTACAGAAAAGACTATAAAATCTCTTAAAAAAGCTGATGGATTAGTGGTTGGAAGTGCAATTTGTAAAGAAATTTCAAACTCTATTAAAAAGAGACAAAATCCTGTCACAAATGTTACTAATATCGTGAAGAGATTAAAAAATAAAATTAAATGAATTGGATTACCAAAATAATAAAAGCAGGTGAAAAGATCAAAACTGCTTTTCATGAACGAGCTACAAAAGAAGATATCGCAAAAAGTGATTGGACCAGTTGTTGTAGAGGACCCATTCTTAAAAAAGATTTAGAGCAAAACTTATGGGTTTGCCCAGATTGTAATAAACATCATCGAATTAAACCAAGTCAAAGATTTGATATTTTATTTGGTAAAAATAATTATGAAGTATTTAAGACCCCAATTCCAAAAGATGATCCATTAAATTGGACAGACTCTAAATCTTACAAAGACAGATTAAAAGCTGCTCGTAAAAAAACGGGTATGGAATGTGGAATGATGGTTGCTTATGGGACTATTAATAATATCAAGATTACCGCAGTTGCATCTGATTTTGATTTTTTAGGCGCTTCAATGGCTGCTGCCGAAGGTGAAGCATTTTTATATGGAATTCAGCATGCAATAGAAAACAGAACTCCTTTTTTATGTATTAGTGCTGGAGGTGGAATGAGAATGATGGAAAGTTTAATTTCATTATCTCAAATGACCAGAACAACTCTTGCAATCAATGAATTAAAGAAAAATGGTTTGCCTTATTTAGTATGCATTACGGATCCAACAGCAGGTGGCATTACTGCTTCTTATGCAATGTTAGGAGATATTCATATCGCTGAACCTGGTGCATTAATCGCTTTTGCAGGAGCAAGAGTTATTCAAGGAACTGTTAAAGAAGAATTACCTGAAGGATTTCAGAAAAGTGAATATGTGGAAAAAACAGGTTTTGTTGATTTAATTGTTGAACGTAAAGATCTTGCATCCACAATAGAAACTTTATTATCAATATTGTTAAAGCAAAATTCTGTTATAAGTTCTGAGCAAAATGAAACTTCAGAAGATAGTCAGTCGCTTACAAGAGCTGCATCCTAAAGAAATAGATCTTAGTTTAGATCGTATTCAAAATCTCTGTCAAAGATTAGGAAATCCTCAAGATAAACTTAATGCAATTTCAATTGTAGGAACCAATGGAAAGTATTCAACCATCCAAGCAATGTTTGCTATTTTAAAAGAAGCAAATATTAAATGTAATATTTACACTAGTCCTCATATTAAAAGTATTAATGAACGGTTCGTTTTTAATAATGAAGAACTTAATGATGAAGAATTAGCTAATTTATTTGAAGAAATTGAAAGTGCAAATAATAAGGAACCCATTACTTTTTTTGAGATATTAACCGCAGCTTACTTTTTAAAAGCTTCTCAATATCCAGATAATATCAATCTAATAGAAACTGGCTTATTTCATAGATTTGATGCGACTAATATCCTTAGAACTAATCTAGCAAGTATTGTAACTTCTATTGGTCTTGATCATTTAGATTGGCTACCTGAAAATGAACAAACTGTTGAAAAAATTATTTATGAGAAAACTTCAACTCTTTTAAATTCAAATATTATAGTTGCAAAACAAAGCTCTAAAGAAATTACAGATAGTATTAAAAAAACAATATCAAATAACAGTTCAAAAAAGTTTTTTCATAATGAAAATTATAGTTTTACAATGAAAGAAAATGATTTCTTTTATTATGAAGATCAATTGGGTGGAATAAAATTGCCAATGCCTAATGTTAAAGGTCAATTTCAATTAGAGAATATCTCAACTGCTATTGCAACATTAAGAGCTATAAAAGATTTTGATATAAAAGATGAACATATCAAACAAGGAATTACAAAAATAAACAGTATTGCAAGATTACAGGAAATTAAATCTGGTAAACTTAAAGAGCTTGCAAAAGATCATCAACTGTTTGTTGATGGCTCACATAATCCTTTAGGCGCAAAAGTATTAAATGAATATTTAGAAAGTTTAAATTGCAATAAGCACATCATCCTAGGAATGATGGCTAATAAAGATCATAATGAATACATGAGTTACTTTAAGGATGTTAAAACCTTGACCACAATAGATATCCCTAATCAACCAAACTCCATTAAGGGAAAAGAGCTTAAAGATAAGCTAAATAGCTTCAAAAATATCAATTACCAAGAAAGTATAGAGGATGCTATCAGGTCAATTCCGGTCAAGGAAAACGATATTATCCTAATTACTGGATCTTTATATCTTGCTGGGGAAGTATTGAATTTAAATTAGATATTTTTATCTAAAAATTCTTTCATGTGGCTTTCTGGAACTCCACCAACTTTTCTATCTACTTCAACACCTTTTTTGTAGATAATAACTGTCGGTACACCTCTAATTCCTGCAGCACTTCCAGTATTAATTCCACCATCTTCAATGTCAGCGTAATAGAAACCAGCTTTATCTTTATATTCGTCTGAAAGCTTAGTCATTACCGGTACAAGAGCTTTACAGGGTCCACACCAAGCTGCTGAGAACTGAATTACTGAAATATCTTCGTTTTTTATTTTACTATCAAAATCTTCGTCTTTAAAATCATTAAGCATAATACTGATATAATTGATTCAATTGATTATTCAATGGGCAAAAATAGGTTTTTTTGATTTATTAAATTATGCGTCTGAATACTTTTGCTCAAGATTCATCACATATTCATTAATTCCATCTAAAAATTTAAGCTTTTCATCGACAGTTTTAAATGAAAACATCTTATCTTCATTTTCTCTAATCTCATCACACTCTGAATAAAAAGCAGAAACTGTCCACCATTTCTCCTTATTAGTGCTCAATATTCTTGAAGCTATTCGTCGTTTAATTTTTTTGTGAACTTCTTTTGGTAAAATTTCAGGTGCTTCATTAAATATAAGACCATGGCCGAAAGTAACCAATCTCTCATCTTCAAATTTATCTAATAGCGAAAACTTTTCTTTCCAATCCCCTGTGTGAAATTTAGGAAATAAAGCTTGATCTTTAGCAGAGGTAAATCCTCCAGAATAAATAGACTCTTCTGGCTCGATATCTTCTTGTGAAGCAGTTTCCATTTTTTCTTCAGCAGCTTCTCTTAAAATATTACAAATATCTTGTGAAAACTTTTCATTGGTTTTAACTAATTCAGCTCTTTTCTTAATCAAGTTAGGATCAAGCTTACTATATGGTTCAACTTTCATCCCAAAACTTTGATCTAATATTATTGGTGCTTTATTTGATCTAATAGTTCTTAAAAACTTTGGAGACTTTTTCATCTCTTTTTTTAAATCTTCATAGTTTAATTTTTGAATGGCTTCAATATCAACTCTAAGATCTACTGCTTGACCCCATTTATACACTGGATGCATGCAAGCATTTGGATGAAGTGGAGCACATAAATATAATCGACTTGTTCCATAAAAATATTCATTAAGAGTAAATATTTTTTCTTGCTTAATCATGTTCTCAACAATTACTTTGCTACTTGTTTTAAAATACTCTTGCCAAAGGGTTGGTTGTTTTTGTTTAATTAAATCTAAAACCTTAACAGTAAGTTCGGTATCAAATAATGCAGAGTGTGCTCCAGCAGATTCAAAACCATTTAATCTTGCTAAAGACTCTAGTTTCATTGATTTATTTCCTTTAGGATTTAATTCAGTTTTTAAAACATCATCATCGATTGCAAATGCTGCTCTAACAATATTTAAAGCATCATGACGAACATTTCCTTCTGTATTTGTTAGATAAGGTTTTCTTAAAGATTTAAAAAATTCTTTTCTAATTACTTCATCATCAAAGTTAATACTTGAATAACCTAAAAAAGTTGCAGGTGACCATTCTCTAAATTTTTGTTCAACCTGAGTTAACATTTCGTAGTGACTTAAATTACCTTTAGTTAATAAATCTACATTTGATTTATTAATACAAAGTGCAGTGGCACTTGGAACTCTATCTTGGGGCAGTCTACACCTTGCTTGAAAACGCTCTTTTTCTTTGAAGTTTTCATCAAGTAAAATCCCACCAATTTCAATGATAGTTGCCCAATCGGTTTGTGCAGAATCTGTTTCAATATCCCATACTACGTAATTCAATTTGCTCTCCTTTGTGCATAAAATTGTTCAACTTTTTCTAAAAATTTATTTTGATAATCTTTTAACCTGTCACCCTCAATTAAAAACCTTTGAAACATATTGTCCTTTGTACAAAGTAAAATTACTGCTTGAGTAATATTAGATCCATAAATAGTATTGTGAGCTAAAGCATATGCCGCACATTGCAAATAATAATCATCAATCCATTCATCTTTTTTAGGTTTATTACTTTGTTTGAAATCAATTATGGTTTCTTTATTCTCATAAACACCAACACAGTCAGCTGCTCCTGCATATTTTCCAGGATAATATAATGTTGCTTCACATCCCCAAATTTCATCAAGCTTATTTCTTAATCCATTTTCAATAATCTGGTCTGCCATTATTCGCTCTCTGGTATTGTCTCCTAGTAAATCTAAATTTAATTTACCCAGTAAAAATTTTTCTAAGTATTCATGCATTGAACTACCCCTGCTACTAGCCTCACGAGTAATAATTTCTGCCTGCTTTTGGCCTACCCTTTGTTTCCAAGCTTGAAGAGATGCTTTTTTTTCCTCAGACTCAGTTGCTTTTAAAATTGTTGTAACAGAAGGTAATCGTTCTTCATTTACAGAATAATGTCTTGAGCCATCTACTATTGATCTAGTTGATTTTGGATAGTTATATTTATTATTCCACTCCATGTGATTTCTTATATTCGCTATTTTAGAAAAAAAGAAATTAATTATTTGCTTGTTTTGAACGATCAACAAATTTTTCTACATTTTCTGTTTGGACTGCTTTTTCAAGTTGTTCAGGATCTTTAATGCTTTCAAGTGTTCTACTAATTGATCTTGCGTCTGTTCCAAACTTATCGACAACAGACATAGCTTCTTCTAATTTTTTTCTAAGAGAAATTATATTATCAAAATGCTTTCCAAATCTTGAGGTTATTGTTTTTAAATGATTATAAATTTCGGTTGCACCTTTTTGAACTTTTAAAGATTGAAATCCCATATGAAGAGATTGTAAGTAAGCTGAAAGAGTATTAGGGCCACAGATTACAACTTTATGTTTTTTCATCAATTCTTGGGTTAACAACTCTTTAGTGCTTGGATCTTGGTATTCGGTTAATTCTTTATATAAACTTTCAGTTGGAGCATAAACAATTGCAAAATCTGTGGTTTTTGGTGGAACGATATATTTTTCGTTAACACTTTTAGCTTTTGCTTTAAAAGCGGTGGCTAATTTTGCTCTAGCATCTGCAACAGCCCTTTTATCTTGCGCGTCATGACCATCGGTAATTGCTTTAAATTTTTCCACTGGAAAATGGCTATCAACTGGAACCAAAACATCCCCTTGAAGCTTAATTGCAAATTCAACATTCTCACTGGTATCTTCCTTCATCTTAACATTAGTCATAAATTGTGAAGCAGGTAATAAATCTTTAATTAAAGCATCCAAGCTAAACTCTGCAAGCGTTCCGTATTTTTTAACACCTGCTAAAATTTTTGTGATCCCTTCTTGGCTTTGATTTAATAATCGAACTTGTTGGTTAAAATTTCCAACTTTTTCATCTACTTTGGTTAAGGCCTCAGTCATATCTTTAGTAACCCCAGTAGAAAGGTTATTAAATGAGGTCGACATTGAGCCAAGTGACGTATTAATAGTATTATTAAGAGTGTCTTTTAAATTCTGTATTTCAGTCTTTAAGTTAGCTATCTCCTCAGCTTCCTTATTTTCTTTATCATCTTTAGGCTTAGATTTTAGATTTAGATAAAGAATTGATGAAGCAATTCCTACCAATAAAACTAACAAAATAATTAAGATTATATCCATGATTCTAATAATTTATTTTATAGTAAAAATATGATTAATATAATTAATTATTTAAAACATATCTGATGGAATTATTCTTAATATTAAAAATTATATTTATAATAGGGATAGTTGTTGCGCTTTATGCAGTTGCTAGAAACCTTGATATTATTAAGATTATTTTAATTTACTGGAAAGACCTAATTCTTAGAAAGTAATTTAACTAGTTTTTTAACTTCTGGTTTTTTTACTGATGATTTTGATGTCATCATACATGCTTCAGATTGTAATATTTCTCCATCTTTTAAAATACGAAGATTGTTAGCTTTTAAAGTCTCACCAGTAGAAGTTATATCTGTTATAATTTCACTTGATCCTGTGAAAGGATAAGCCTCTGTAGCCCCTAAACTTCCAACTAATTTAAATTGCGTAACTCCTTTTGAAAATAAAAATTCTCTAGTTAAATTTGGATATTTGGTTGCTACTCTTAATCTTTTTTTCTTTTTATCTTTAAATTCAAATGCAATTTCCTCTAAATCTGCAACCGTTTGAACATCGATCCATGGATCAGGAATTGCAACAACTAAAGTTGCTTTTCCAAATTCATATCTTTTAGTTACATTGATTTTATTTTGAATATTTACTTCACTTTCTTTTAATAAATCAAATCCTGAAAAACCAAGATCTAATGAACCATCTCCTAGTCTTTCAACTATCTCTCTTGCATGTAAATATAAAACTTTAACATTTTTTAATTGTTTTATGGATCCTAATAAATCTCTTTCGCCTCGTTCAGAAACTAGATTTAATTTATTTTTTTTGAATATTTCTAAAATATCTTTTCGAAGTCTGCCTTT
>JAOHEU010000034.1 GCA_028097645.1 Candidatus Pelagibacter sp.
AGAGGAGTTAAAAATGTAATAGGTCTAAAAAGACCAGCACCTTACGAGGTTGATCTTCAAACGACTGAATGGTTCATTAATTTAGTTGAGAGATTTAATTATGGAAAATTAGCTTTAATTTCAAACTTAGCTGATCGACAGGCTGCGTTAAACCAGTTGGTAATTGAAGGCTCATCTGTTTTTGTTAAACTTTGTTATTCAGGATTATTTTTAGTTATCGTGATTATACTCTTAATTTTAACTCAAAAAGCACTCTACTCTCCGTGGGGAAGAATGATGAGAGCAATTAGAGATAATGAAGAAGCCGCAAATGCTATGGGAAAAAATGTTGTTAAACAACATCTGTTAATATTCATACTTGGATCAGCAATTGTTGGAACAGCTGGTGCAATGTTAGTTACACAAGATGGTTTATTTACACCCGGAAGTTATAGACCGATGAGATACACATTTTTAATTTGGGTGATGGTCATTGTTGGCGGAAGTGGTAATAACTTTGGTGCAATCTTAGGTGGTTTTGTTGTTTGGTTTTTATGGATTGAAGCTGCACCAATAGCTTTGTTTTTGATTAACTTTTTCACTGCAGGAATACCAGAAACTAACGCTTTAAAAGCTCACTTAATAGAAAGCGTACCATATTTTAGATTTTTAATGATGGGCTTAGGTTTGTTGTTAATTATGAGATTTAGACCCAAGGGTATACTTCCAGAAAAAATAGAAATAAAGTAACTATTATATGAAATATATTATATTAGGTGCTGCAATTGCTTGGGCCATGTATATGGCAGATAAGTATATATTTTAACTACCATCATTTTTTGATTAATATTTTTTAGTAACTTTAATAAAATTAGATGTCTCTTCTAAACTATTTTGATTTTAACTTATCTCAATTTTTAATTATTTTATTTATTGTATTTATTGCATCTATCATCAGAGGATTTAATGGTTTTGGTTTTTCAGCAACATGTATTTCAGGTTTTGCTTTTATATTGCCTGCAATAGAAATCGTTCCAATCATATTAATATTAGAAGTTTTCATAAGCATTTTTATGATTCCATATGTATGGAATAAAATAGATTGGAATTTTGTATTTAAACTATTAATAGGAATTGCTATTGGATCTCCAGTCGGATTATATTTGCTTAAATATCTTTCCCCTGAAACCACTCATTTATATGTGTGTTTGATAATAATTTTTTTCTCAATACTTCTGATGATGGGTTACTCAAATAGAAAAATAAATAATGATCCAGCAAAGATTATAACTGGAGTAATTTCGGGAACTTTAAATGGATTAACAACTCTTGGCGGAATGCCAGTTGCATTATTTTTACTAGTAACAAGTATCCAGCCTGCTGTAATTAGAGGTTCTTTAGCTGCACTATTTTTTATAACAGATGTATATGCTTTTATTTTAAGCTTTTTTGGTGGAATTGTTGATATGACAACTATTTATCGAACTATTCCATTAATAATAGTTTTACCAATAGGCGTTTTTTATTGGAAATAAATTTTTTGTTAAGAGCAAAGAAAAACTTTACAGAAAAGTTGTTTTCTATTTCTTAATAGTTATTTCAATTTTTGGTATTTTGAGAATTTTTAATACTATTTAGATATAAAAAAAACCCCAGTAATTTTCATTACTGGGGTTTTTAATCAGATAATAATTATCTTTGTTTTTTAGTTTTAAATTTTCCACCTTTTACTTCTTGTTCTAAGAAAGAACCTTCAGCTTCACCAACATCAGTAAAAGTTACTCCAGTTGCACCTTCGTAATTTATCTTTTTACCTTTAGCTAGTAAATCTAATCCTTTTTTAAGCTGACCTGGATAAATTTTAGTTCCAGGAGCATTAGCAACATCCATTACATTTTTTGCAATTGATGCTCTATCAGCAGAATCACCTGCTTGCATTGCTAAAACTATCAAAGCTGCAGCATCGTAAGACTCAGCTGTATATGGTCCTGAAGAATCTACACCACCTGCTTTTGCCACATCAGTAAATACACCAGCACCTTTTCCAGTTGAACCTGGCATAGAACCAAATGATTTACTTAGATCTTTTCCAAATGCATCAACTAAAGATTGACCAATCATACCATCTGATAAAATGAACTTATCAAATGCACCAGAGTCTAAAGAAGCTTGGATAATTCCTTTACCACCTTGGTCAAGGTAACCAATTACTGCTACTGCATCACCACCTGCTGAAGCAAGAGTTGCAACTTCAGATGAGTAATCTGCTTTACCATCTTCATGAGCAGTTACAGTAGTTACTTTAATACCATGGCTTTCTACTGCTGCTTTATAAACATCAGCTAAACCTTTTCCATAGTCATTATTAGTGTAAGTGATTGCTACACTTTTTACTTTTCTGTCTTTAGTAATATCAGCTAAGATTTGACCACCTCTAGCATCTGATGGAGCAGTTCTAAAGAAATATCCATTATCATCTAAAGTAGTTAATCCTGGAGAAGTTGCTGATGGTGAAATCATTACTACACCATTTGGTACAGCAACGTTTGATGCAATCGCACCAGTTACACCTGAACAGTCAGCACCCATGATAGCTGCTACACCTTGTGAAATAACACCTTCAGCTGCTGCAGTTGCTGCTGCTGAGTCAACACAAGTTGAGTCTGCTCTTACTACTTCAATTTTTTTTCCACCCAATAGTGAACCTGAGTCTGATGCTTCTTTAAAAGCAAGTTCTGCAGATGCTGCCATTGCTGGTGTTAGAGATTCAATAGGACCAGTAAATCCTAAGATGATCCCCATCTTAATCGCATGTCCGTCTGCCATTACATTAGTTCCAAAACTTGAAACAAACATAAACGCAGCAATAAATAGTTTTTTCATTATCTTCCTCTTTTATTGTTAACAATTTATAAAAAGCTAATTTAATTACGATTATTGTTATTTTACAATGGTTAAATTATCTCGTTTTATGGAGTAAAAATACCGAAGATAAGACAATTATGCTTCCTACCACAAATAGAAATGTTGGCACCTCACCAAATATTAAAAAAGATAAACCAATTCCAAAGATTGGAAATAAAGAGTATGAAGGAAAAATTTGACCCACAGTGTAAAATTTATAAAGATAAAACATCAATAAGTGTGCACCCAAAGAAACTATAATAGCTTGATAAGATATATAAGCCCAAGTATGCGTGTTAATTAATTTGATATTTGATACCGTATTTCCCTCTATAAAGTGAGACAAAACTAATAAGATTATAAATCCAAACAATCCTGTAAATGCATTAGTTAAACTGACATCTAAACTTTTTAGTTGTCTCGAATAAACTTGAGCTAAACCAAAAAATAAAGCCATTAAACATGCATAGAATAATCCTAAAAAGTTATTAGCAAGTTCAGGGTCAAAAAATATTATAAATATTCCAAAAAAAGCACAAAAAATTAAAATCCATCTTTTTATAGATATATATTCACCTAACATTATTCCACTCAATAATACACCAAAGGGTATTGCCAATTGTGACCCAACAATAACAGGAGAAATAATTGAGGAATGATAAAGTGATAAAGTCATAAATACATAAACCATAACCCCCATTGAAATTGAAAATGCTAAAAGTGATGGAAGATATTTTTTGTTTGGTATTTTAAATCGCCAAAAGGGAATTAGTAAAATTAGCACGATTCCCATTCTTAGTGAAGACATTAGAATTGGTGGAACAGAGTCGTTTAACGCTAATTTTGTAACAGGAAAGGCACTTCCGTAAGCAAAAGCAATAAAAAATAAGATTAATAAATGTTTTAAAGGCAATTTATTATCTAATTGAAAAAGGATCTAATGATGGTTCATCTGAAGTATAAAACCAAGTGGTTTTTACTCTTGTATAGTCTTTAATTGACTCTATTCCTGCTTCTTTTCCATAACCGCTATCTTTAATTCCACCAAAAGGAGCTGATGGAGAAATTAATCTATAGGTATTTACAAATGTTATTCCTGCTCGTATTGCTTTGGAAACTCTCATACCTTTAGAGAGATTGCTGGTATAAACACCTGAAGATAAACCATATTGATTATCATTCATTTTATCGATTACTTCTTCCTCCGTATTAAATTTCATAACTGATAAAACAGGCCCAAATAACTCATTTTCTGCAACAGGTAAATTATGATTATCGCATTCAATAATTGTTGGAGGAAAGTAATATCCTTTGTTAGAAAAAGAGTCTCTTTTTCCACCACATTTAATTTTTCCACCTTGGTCAATTGTATCTTTAATATTTTTTTCAATAGTTTCTAATTGCTTAAAACTGCTTAACGGCCCCATTTCAGTTTCTGGATCCATAGGTGTTCCAATTTTAATTTTAGATGCTCGATTAGATAGTTTGTCTAGAAACTCATCATAAATACCTTCTTGAATATAAAGTCTAGATCCAGCTATACAGCTTTGACCACTTGCACCAAATATTCCAGCAACAATTCCATTAATTGCATTTTCTTGCTCAGCATCATCAAACACTGCTACTGGACTTTTTCCACCTAGCTCTAGACTTACTTCAGATAAATTGTCTGCAGAATTTCTAATGATATGTCTTGCAGTTTCAGGACCGCCTGTGAAAGCAATTTTTTCAACTAAATCATGTGTTGTTAGTGTTTTTCCACATGGATCACCAAAGCCAGTGATGACATTTACCACTCCTTTAGGTAGGCCAGTTTTTTCTATAAGTTTTGCAAATTCAAACATGACTGCAGGAGCAAGTTCTGAAGATTTAATGACTACAGTATTGCCCATTGCTAGTGCAGGAGCCAACTTTGTTGCAGTTAAAAACATTTGTGAATTCCATGGAATAATTGCTGCAATTACACCAATTGGAATTCTAGTTGTTATTGCTTGAATGTTTGGTTTATCAATTGGAAGCACAGTTCCTTCAACTTTATCTGCAAGGCCTGCATAATAATCATAATAGTCAGCAATATAAATTGCTTGTTTTTTAGTCTCTCTAATAATTTTACCTGTATCAATAGTTTCAATCTTCCCAAGCATTTCAGCAT
The DNA here is from genome assembly GCA_028097645.1 of Candidatus Pelagibacter sp. Next base: position 5,036 of record JAOHEU010000034.1, read on the forward strand.
TGTCTCTTAACTGCTGTCCAATCATTCTCAAAAATTTTGCTCTTTCTTTAGGAAGTAATTTTGGCCAATCACCCTCAAATGCCTTTTGCGCTGCATTAACTGCGTTGTTTACATCTTTAGCACTTGCTTCAGGGACGACTGCCCAAGGTTCATTATTTTCTGGGTTTAAAGTTTCAAAAGTTTTTTTACTTTCAGAGTCAATCCACTCTCCATTAATGAACATTTTGTATTGTTTTAGTTTACTCATATTTATCTATAAAATTTTTGATTGATAAATTTACCTCATCAGCACATTCAATACCACAAAGATGTTTGCCCTCTTTGATAATTCTTAATTCACTATCCATGATTATATCATTTAATTGTTGTGACATCTCAATTGTAGAACCAATATCATGTTCTCCAGTCATTACTAATGTTTTGGTTTGAATCTTTTTAAAATCTTCATCATTTTTATGTTTAACAAATAGTTCATAAACCTTTAAAAAATTAGCCATATTGTTTTTAGATAAAATTGAGGTAATTTTTTCATATGTACCAGGGTTGTTTTCTAAATACTTGTCAGTAAACCATCTTTTCAATGCTTGGCTTGAGAGCTTTAATTCTTTTTTAGCTTGATTAAATCTTTCATTAACTATTTTTTGTTGTTGCTCAGATCTTTTATATATTGAACCTAGTAGAATTAGTGATCGTAATCGGTTACCATATCTAGTCGCAAAATTTCTAGCTATTAAAGAGCCAATTGAAAAACCAACTAAATGAATTTTTTCTATTTTTAGTTCATTGATTAATTCTATCAGTTGATCTGAAAAATCATCAAAACTTATATTTTGTTTTGTTAAAGACGATTTTCCATGACCAAGAATATCGTATGAAAGATTAGAGTAATCTTTAAAAAAATCTAATTGAGGTTGCCAAATTTCGTAAGTTAAACCAACACCATGAACAAAAAACTATTGGGATAGATTGTTCTTTCTTATTAAAAACATAAAATGTTCCTGAAGCAGTATTTCCAGTTATCATGAAACACTATTTAGGCTCAATACCCATTTCTTTCATATCTTGATATCTGTCACCAGTTCTTGCGTGAGCTCTTCCACTTGAAGCTCCCCCAATAGCAATTACAATTTCATCATCAAAAGGAGCGTCATGAATTGTGAATTCATGAGTTAAATAATAAGGTCTTAAACCCGAGTCAGTTTTATGCATCATTGGAATAGAAATTTTTGATCCAGCCGGTCCTCTGGTATTCGT
>JAOHEU010000035.1 GCA_028097645.1 Candidatus Pelagibacter sp.
TATAAAGTTAATAAAAACACAAATTTAACAACAAGAAAGAGATTGTTATTAGATCATATTGTAAGAACTAATGAGACTAATGTTGCAAGTGCATGGTCAAATATAGAGGCTTCTAAAAGTTTCTTAAATTCTATCAAAGTTCAATTAAAATCATCCATGATTGCAAACGAAGGAATAGCTGCTGAATATGAAAGGGGATCAAGAACAACACTTGATGTTATCCAGTCAAACTCTTTATTACTTTCTGCTCAATTATCTCTAGTAAGTTCAGAGAGAAATTATCTTATGGCTCAATATAATCTTCTAAAAGCAGTCGGTCTTTTAAATAGCCATTATCTAAAACTTAAGTAATTATTTGTTTTTTTAGCCCTAAAAATTAATATATTGCTAATGAGAACAAAATGTGTACATTTAGAATATGATTCGAGAGTTAAAAATATTAATAAAAAAGGCTAAAAATGACTAAAAACAACTTAAAAGTAGTTAAAACTACAAAAGCGCAACAAGCAGAAGGTAACGAAAAAAATAAAGCATTAGATGCTGCAATAGCACAAATTACTGACAATTTTGGAAAAGGTTCTGTAATGAAGCTTGGCCAAAGAAGAGCAATGGACGTTGAGTCAGTATCAACAGGATCTTTAAGCTTAGACATAGCGCTTGGAATAGGTGGTTTGCCAAAAGGAAGAGTTGTTGAAGTTTATGGACCAGAATCTTCTGGAAAAACTACATTAGCATTACAAGTTGTTGCTGAAGCTCAAAAAGCTGGCGGGATTTGTGCATTTGTTGATGCAGAGCACGCATTAGATCCAGTTTATGCAAAAAAACTTGGTGTAGATACTGAGGAATTATTAATTTCACAACCTGATACAGGCGAACAAGCTTTAGAAATAGCTGATACACTAGTTAAATCAGGATCAATTTCTGTAATTGTTGTTGACTCAGTTGCAGCATTAACCCCTCGAGCAGAAATTGAAGGAGAAATGGGAGATCATCATGTTGGTCTTCAATCAAGATTAATGAGTCAAGCTTTGAGAAAATTAACAGGTTCAATCTCAAGCACTAATACTATGATGATTTTTATTAACCAGATTAGAATGAAAATTGGAGTAATGTTTGGAAGTCCAGAAACTACTTCAGGCGGAAATGCTCTTAAATTTTACTCATCTGTGAGAATGGATATTAGAAGAATTGGAGCAATTAAAAATGGTGATGAGATTATTGGTAACTCAACTAGAGTTAAAGTAGTTAAAAATAAAGTAGCACCACCATTTAAAGTAGTAGAGTTTGATTTAATGTATGGAAAAGGTATTAGCAAAGTTGGTGAACTTGTTGACCTTGGGGCAAAAGCTGGAGTAGTTGAAAAAGCTGGTGCTTGGTATGCATATAAAGGAGAAAAAATTGGACAAGGTCGTGAAAATGCTAAGATTTATTTAGAGGAAAATCCTAATATTGCAGCTGAAATAGAAATGTCGATAAGAGAAAAAGCTGGAGTTATAGCAAAAAAAATTGAAGGAAATCCTCTTGACCCAGAAAAAGCTGCAAAAGATCAAATTGAAGATCCAGAAGTAGCAATAAAAGAGGAAGTAACACCTCCTAAAAAGAATTAATTAATAGGTCATCTTTAATTATTAAAAGGCGCTTAATATAAGCGCCTTTTTTCCCTTACTGTTATCTAGACATAGAATAAAAAAGCTGTATTTTAAAAATATGGCTGACAAATCTTTAAACGAAATAAGGAACACATTCTTAAAATATTTTGAGAAGAATGATCATAAGATTGTTGAGTCAAGCAACTTAGTTCCCAATAATGATCCAACCTTAATGTTTGCTAATTCTGGAATGGTACAATTTAAGAATGTATTTACCGGTTTAGAAAAGAGAGATTATCAAAGAGCTACCACTTCACAAAAGTGTGTAAGAGCAGGTGGAAAACATAATGATTTAGAAAATGTAGGTTACACACCAAGGCATCATACGTTTTTTGAAATGTTAGGAAACTTTTCATTTGGAGATTACTTTAAAGAACAAGCAATTCACTATGCTTGGGATTTGATCACTAAAGATTTTGGTATAGACAAAAACAAACTTTATGTAACAGTTTTTCATGAAGATGATGAAGCCTTCAATTTTTGGAAGAAAATTGCAGGTTTTAGTGATGATAGAATTATTCGAATAGCAACATCCGACAATTTTTGGTCAATGGGAGAAACGGGGCCTTGTGGACCATGTTCAGAGATTTTTTATGATCATGGAGATCATCTAGAGGGAGGATTACCAGGGACTAAAGAAGAAGATGGAAATCGTTTTATTGAAATATGGAATTTGGTCTTTATGCAATATGAACAAATTTCTAAAGATAAAAGAATTGATCTTCCAAAACCATCTGTTGATACTGGTATGGGGTTGGAAAGAATTGCAGCATTGCTTCAGGGTACACATGATAATTATGAAACAGATCATTTCAAAAAAATAATAAGTTCTGCATCAGATATTATTAAAATAAAACAAGACCAAACTAATCAATCAAGTTTTAGAGTTATAGCTGATCACTTAAGAGCTAGTGCATTTTTAATTGCAGAAGGTGTTCTGCCATCAAATGAAGGAAGAGGTTATGTGCTTAGAAGAATAATGAGAAGAGGAATGAGACACTCTCATTTACTTGGATCTAAGGAGCCCGTTTTTTTCAATTTGTTTGATACACTTAAAAATGAAATGTCAGGTAATTATCCTGAACTTGTTCGAGCAGAATCTTTAATTAAAGAAACTTTAAGAATGGAAGAAGAAAAATTTTTAGTTCTTTTAGATCGTGGAATTAAAATCTTAAATGAAGAGATTTCAAAAATAGATAAAGTTTTACCTGGTGAAGTAGCATTTAAATTATATGACACTTACGGATTTCCATTAGATCTTACAGAAGATATTTTAAGAAACAAATCAATGTCAATTGATACGGAAAAATTTCAATCTTTGATGAAAGAAAGTAGAGAACTTGCTAAAAAAAATTGGAAAGGATCAGGAGATTCTGCAGTTGAGGATATTTGGTTTGGAATAAAAGATAAATTAGGTGCTACAGAATTTTTAGGTTACGAGACCAACCAAGCAGAGGGAGTAGTTTTATCATTGTTATCAGATAATAAAGAGGTGGGTGAGTTAAAGGAAAATGACGAAGGTATGATCATTGTTAATCAAACTCCATTTTATGGAGAGTCTGGGGGTCAAGTAGGTGATACAGGTGAAATTATTTCAAATAATTTTAAGTTTGAAGTAACAGATGTTCAAAAGAAATTAGGAGATCTTTTTGTGCATTATGGAAAAGTGATTAGTGGATCAATAAAGATAAATGATAGTGTTGAGCTAAAAATAGATATTAAAAGAAGAGATGACACAAGAGCTTACCACTCAGCAACTCATTTATTGCACGAGTCTTTAAGAAGAGTATTGGGCGATCATGTAACTCAAAAAGGTTCTTTAGTTGAACCAAGTCGATTAAGGTTTGATTTTAGTCATATGAAGCCAATTCCAACTGAAGATATTGATAAAATAGAAAATTTTGTAAATTCAATGGTCTCAAAAAAATCAGATGTAAAAACTCGTTTAATGACACCAGATGAGGCTGTTGAAAATGGTGCTTTGGCTTTATTTGGCGAAAAGTATGGAGACGAAGTTAGAGTTCTTTCAATGGGCGATGATGACGGTAACTATTTTTCAACGGAGCTTTGTGGAGGTACACACGTTAAAAATACGGGTGATATTGGTAAATTCAAGATAATTAGCCAATCCTCAATTGCAGCAGGTGTTAGAAGAATTGAAGCGCTAAGAGACAAGCAATTAGAGGACTATTTAAATAATAAAGAAAAATTATCTAATATTTCCTCTGAAAAAAATGATGAGCAGATCCAGGAATTAAGTGAACAAATAACTAAGTTAGGTGGAAAACCAAACTTAGATCAATCAGATCAAAAAACATTAATCAAAAATTTATCTAAGCAGTTGGAAACAATTTCTGTTAATTCAATTTTAGAAGATAAATCAAAAAACATAATCCAAGACGAGGAAATTAATGGAGTTAAGCTAAGACTTCAAAAAGTTGATGGATTACCACCAAAAGAATTAAGAAAACTTGTCGATAAAGGAAAAAAAGAATTAAAAGATGGTGTTGTGATAGTTTTTGCAAGCAAAGATGATAAAGTTGGTATTGCAGTTGGTGTGACTGACAGTTTAACAGAAAAATTTGATGCAGTTAAATTTGTTAAAGTAGGATCAGAGGTTATTGGAGGTCAAGGAGGTGGAGGTAGAAAAGATTTTGCTCAAGCTGGTGGCCAAGATCAATCAAAAATTGACGAAGCTTTTGAGAAACTTAAGACTTTAATTTAATTTCTTTTTTAGATTACCATCAATCTCATCTAAGAATTGATTGGTAGTTAAATATTTACTTGATGGACCAATAAGAATTGCCAAGTCTTTAGTCATTGCACCATTTTCTACACATTCAATGCAAACTCTCTCAAGTGTGTGTGCAAATTCAATTAATTCATTATTGCTATCTAATTTTCCTCTGTGCGCCAATCCTCTTGTCCATGCAAAAATAGATGCAATAGGGTTTGTTGAAGTTTCTTTACCTTGCTGATGCATTCTGTAATGTCTTGTTACTGTTCCATGAGCAGCTTCAGCCTCCATTACTTTTCCATCAGGTGTTAGCAATGTACTTGTCATTAAACCTAACGATCCATAACCTTGTGCCATTGTATCAGACTGAACATCACCATCATAATTCTTACATGCCCAAATATATTTTCCACTCCATTTCATTGCACATGCAACCATGTCATCAATTAATCTGTGTTCATAAGTTAAGTTGTTTTTATCAAAATCAGTTTTGTACTCTTTTTCAAAAATTTCTTGAAAAATATCTTTAAATCTACCATCGTATTGTTTTAGAATTGTATTTTTAGTCGACATATAGACAGGCCATTTTTTCATTAGACCATAACTAAAACAAGACCTTGCAAAGTCCTCGATGGACTTATCTAAATTGTACATTGATAGTGCTACACCAGGACCAGTAAAATTAAATACTTCATGTTTAATTTCTTCTTTGCCGTCCTCAGATGTCCATTTAATTTCCATTTTTCCTTTACCAGGCACTTTAAAGTCAGTTGCTCTATATTGATCACCAAAAGCATGTCTTCCAATAACTACAGGATCAGTCCATGAAGGAACAAGTTTAGGGATATTTTTGCAAATAATTGGCTCTCTAAATACTGTGCCTCCAATAATATTTCTTATTGTTCCATTAGGAGATCTCCACATTTTTTTTAAATCAAATTCTTCAACTCTTGCTTCATCAGGAGTGATCGTTGCACATTTGATACCAACACCAACTTTTTTTATGGCATTTGCAGAATCTACAGTGATTTGATCATCTGTATTATCTCGGCTTTTCATTCCAAGATCGTAATATTCAATACCTAGATCCAAATATGGAAGTATAAGCTTATTTTTGATAAACTCCCATATGATGCGAGTCATTTCATCACCATCTAGCTCTACAACAGGGTTATTTACCTTGATTTTACTCATTTAAATTAAATTTATGTTATTAATTGAATTTGATTGGTTTATATACATATTAATCAAAAATTAGCAAATAGAAGAATATGTTTAGCAAGATATTTCCACCGATACACACAGAAGGCTATAAGTTTTTAGTCATAGCAGGTTTTATTACACTTGTTTTATTATTCATAAGTGGTTTTTTAGGAACAATCGGTTTG
>JAOHEU010000036.1 GCA_028097645.1 Candidatus Pelagibacter sp.
AGATGAAAGCTCTAAATAATTTCTATTAATTTGTTATTTTGATTAAATATTTTTTTCACAAAATTTAGATGCAAATTCGGTATCTTTATAAATATCCTCTGGTTTTTGTTTAAATACAGCATCCAACTCTTCATCAGAAAATTTTTCACTTAATTTACCAACAGTACATTGGCAGTAGGATTTAGCTTTATCAGCACCCAAATACTGTTTAGAGTTTTGATAACATCCAAGATATAATTGTTGTTTACTTTGCTCAGTTAAAGCGTGACTTTTTAAAGGTAGTAATAAAAATACAGTTAAAATTAACTTAAATTTTTTGATCATATTCGCCAACTTTTCCAGTTTTTTGAAGTAAATCGTCAATAAAATTAAAGATTTTCTTCTTTCGATCATCTGAGGTTGGGCTTTCTGTTACAATTACTAATGAAGGCTTATTCGAAGAAGCTCTAATTAGTCCCCATGAACCATCTTCAAAAGAAAATCTTACTCCATTAACAGTTAGAACTTCTGTAATAACCTGTTCATCAATTAGGGTTTTATTATTTTTTATTTCTTCAACTTGATTTACTAATTCTTCAACTACTTGATATTTTTCTTCATCTTTACAGAAGGGGGCCATTGTAGGAGTTTGATAAGTATTCGGTAGATCATTAATGATTTCGCTCATCTTTTTATTTTGATTATCTAATAGATGGCATACGTGAATAGCTGAATTAATTCCATCATCGTAACCATATCCTAAAGGTTGATTAAAAAAGAAATGACCACTTTTCTCAAACCCTGCTAATGCTTTTTCAGTATTAACTTTTCTTTTAATATGAGAATGTCCTGTCTTCCAATAAATAGTTTCACAATTGTTTTCTAATAAAACATTATCTTTTGAATATAATCCTGTTGATTTTACATCTACAATAAATTTAGAATTTTTATGTTTTGTAGATAAGTTTCTTGCAATTAATAAACCAATTTTATCAGAAAATATTTCATTACCCTCATTATCAATTACACCAACTCTATCTCCATCACCATCAAAACCAAACCCAATATCTGCATTATTATCTTTAACAACCTTTGTTATAGCATGAAGCATTTCTAAATCTTCAGGATTTGGATTGTATTTTGGAAAAGTCCAATCTAAATTGCAATCAAGTTCTATAACCTCACAGCCAATTCCTCTTAAAATAGCAGGCGCAAATACGCCTGCTGTACCATTACCACAGGCAACAACTGCTTTCAATTTTTTGTTAATCTTATTACCATTGATTAAATCATTTTTATAAACTTGTTGAAAGTTTTCTATTTGTTTCTCATTACCTTCACCATTAGAGAATTTTTCATTTAAAGTAATATCCTTTAACTCTCTCATTTCATCACCAGCATGAGTTAAACCTTTTTTGATACCCATTTTTACACCAGTCCATCCATTCTCATTATGGCTTGCAGTAACCATTGCTATAGCATCAGCATCTAAATTAAATTGTGCAAAATAAACCATTGGAGATAAAGAAAGACCTATATCTTCAATATAACATCCTGTTGAAATCAAACCTTTTTTGAGAGCACTTTTTATTTCTTCACTGTAAGATCTATAATCGTGTCCAACGATTACCCTTGGATTCTCTTTTTGAGTATGTTTTTTTATTTGAGTTCCTAGACCTTTACCAAGATTCGTAATTCCTTCCCTGCTTATGTCCTTTTCGTACAACCAGCGAGCGTCATATTCTCTGAAACCGTATGGGTCTATTTTTATATTTTGATTCATCTGTTAATTACTTAACCTTTTTTAAATTTTTTTATTGAAATATATTTTGTCGCGTTCTATAAATGTTCTGTTGAATAGTTGTTTATATAGTATATTAACAACAAACGCATACAACATGTAGTTGTTTTCGTCACAATAACAAAATATAGTATTAATTATGAATAAGATTCTATCACAGGCCCTAAAGAAAGCTGTCTCTGAATATAGCCCGGAAGTTAAAGAAGTTTCAAAAGGAAATAGACCTGATCTTTTTTCTTTAAGTACTGAAACTGAACTTTTTCAAAATGATAAAGGAATTATAATTAAGATCGACAGATCTAAAGATGCAAACTTAACTGACTTTGGTAAAGCAACATTAAAAGATAGATACCTGGGTCACAACGAATCTTTTCAAGATTTATTTGCACGTGTTGCAAGCTCATATGCTGATGACAATTTGCATGCACAAAGAATTTACAATTATATAAGCAATCTTTGGTTCATGCCTGCAACACCAGTTTTGTCTAATGGGGGAACTAAAAGAGGATTACCTATTTCATGTTTTTTAAATGAAGCTTCAGATAGTTTAGGAGGGATTCTTGATCTTTGGAGTGAAAATGTTTGGTTAGCTGCAAAAGGTGGTGGTATTGGAAGTTATTGGGGTAATCTTAGATCTATTGGTGAAAAAATTGGTAAAGTTGGAAAAACATCTGGAATAATACCTTTTATTAAAGTTATGGATTCATTAACCATGGCAATTAGCCAAGGCTCTTTAAGAAGAGGATCTGCTGCTTGTTATCTGCCAGTTGATCATCCTGAAATTGAAGAATTTATTGAAATGAGAAGACCTACCGGCGGTGATCCTAATAGAAAAGCTTTAAACTTACACCATGGTGTTTTACTTTCAGATGCTTTTATGAGAGCTGTTGAAACTGATGAACAATGGGCTCTAAAAAGTCCTGCCGATGGTACGGTTCAACAAACAATATCTGCAAGAAATTTATGGATTAGATTATTAACTGCAAGAATTGAAACGGGTGAGCCTTATATTATTTATATCGATACAGTTAACAGATTAATTCCCCAACATCACAAACTTGCTAACCTAACTGTTAAAACATCAAACCTATGTAGTGAAATAACTTTGCCCACGGGAATTGACAAAGATGGAAGAGACAGAACAGCTGTTTGTTGTTTATCATCACTTAACTTAGAGAAGTATGATGAGTGGAAAGATGATCCAGATATGATTAGTGATGTAATGAGATTTTTAGATAATGTTCTAACTGATTTTATTAAAAAAGCTCCAGACCAATTTAAAGATGCAAAATATTCTGCGGAAAGAGAAAGAAGTGTTGGATTGGGTGTAATGGGTTTTCATTCGTTCTTACAAAAAAATAGAATTCCACTTGAGTCAGTAATGGCAAAATCGTGGAATAAAAAAATATTTAAACAAATAGATGAACAAGTTAACAAAGCCTCAAAAGATTTAGCTGAAGAAAGAGGAGCTTGTCCAGATGCAGCTGAGTATGGATACCAAGAGAGATTTTCAAATAAAACAGCAATAGCTCCAACTGCTTCAATATCAATTATATGTGGGGGTGCTTCACCAGGAGTAGAGCCAATTGCAGCTAACAGCTATACACATAAAACTCTATCTGGTTCGTTTAATGTACGAAATAGGTATTTAGAAGAAATATTAGAAAGTCATGGTAAAAATGATGATGAAACCTGGTCTAGTATCACAACTAATCAAGGTTCGATATCTCATTTAGATTTTTTAACTGATTTAGAAAAAGATGTATTTAAAACTGCATTTGAATTAAATCAAAAGTGGATCATTGAGTTGAGTGGAGATAGAACCCCATACATATCACAAGCTCAATCGGTTAATTTATTTTTACCAGCTGATGTTCACAAAAGAGAGTTACATAAAATTCATTTTGATGCTTGGAAAAAAGGTTTGAAGAGCCTTTACTACTGTAGATCAAAATCAATTCAAAGAGCTGAAAATATCAATGATGCAAAATCAACAGATGTTTTGGCCAACGTTTATAAAAACAAAGCAACTAAAACTGAAGAACCAGAATACGAGGAGTGCCTATCATGTCAGTAGCAGAAAAGATAAAACAAGAAATTATTCAACCACAAAAAAATAACAATGGCTTATTAGTAGGAAATCCTGTTTATAAACCATTTAGATATCCTTGGTGTTATGATGCGTGGTTAACTCAACAAAGAATTCACTGGTTACCAGAAGAAGTGCCACTTGGTGATGATGTTAGAGATTGGCAAAAAAATTTAAGCGCATCAGAAAAAAATTTATTAACTCAAATTTTTAGATTTTTTACTCAAGCTGATGTTGAAGTAAGTAACTGTTATATCAGACATTACATGAACGTGTTTAAACCAACTGAAGTTTTAATGATGATGTCAGCTTTTGCTTCTATGGAAACTGTTCATATTGCAGCTTACTCTCATTTGTTAGATACAATTGGAATGCCAGAGTCTGAATACTCAGCTTTCATGAAATATAAAGAGATGAAAGATAAGTATGATTACATGCAAGGTTTTGATGTTAAATCAAACCACGATATTGCAAAAACAATAGCTGTATTTAGTGCTTTCACTGAAGGGCTACAGTTGTTTGCAAGTTTTGCAATCCTTTTAAATTTTCCAAGACACAATAAGATGAAGGGAATGGGTCAGATCGTTACTTGGTCTGTTAGAGATGAAACTTTGCATTGCAATTCTATGATAAGATTATTTAAAGATTTTATTAAAGAAAATCCTGAAACATGGACGCCTGAACTTAAAAAAGAACTTTATCAAGCGTGCAGAACTATCATTGAACATGAAGATGCTTTTATTGATTTAGCCTTTGAAATGGGACCAATGGAAGGTCTAACTGCTCAAGAAGTTAAGGATTATATTAGATTTATTGCAAACAGAAGACTTGATCAATTAGGATTGGATGCAATTTATGATGTGCAGAAAAATCCTTTAACTTGGTTAGATACGATGCTTAATGCGGTAGAACACATGAACTTTTTTGAAGGCCGTGCTACAGAATATTCTAAAGCATCCACACAAGGTACGTGGACAGAGGCATTTAGTTAATGGAGATTTATTCAATGAATATTCAAGTAATACTAATATTCATTACAATAGTGATTTTATTTTTTTTTTTTTTTAAAGTGTCAAAAAAGTTAATAAAATACTCATTATATTGTATTTTAGGAGCTGTTGCCTTTATATACCTAGCAGGCTGTTCTTCTGGAAACCTAAATATATCTGACAATATGGAAAATGTTGAAGATAATACTTTATTAAGAGTTAAGGATATTCCTTTTGTAAAAAAATCAAAAATTAACATTGAAAAAAGTTTGATTTTGGGTGAAGGAACAAATTGGAATGGTCAAATTTTTCTAAGTGTTCCAAATCCAAAACCAGCAGTATTCAATTTTTATGTTAACAATCTAAAAAATTTTGGATGGAAAGAGCAAACCAGTATAAGAGGAGAAACAAGTATCCTGAACTATGTAGGAGAAAATAATAGAGTAATTGTAATAAGCGTAGTGG
>JAOHEU010000037.1 GCA_028097645.1 Candidatus Pelagibacter sp.
GGCTTAAATAAAAATGAAGTTCAATTAGTTTCAAAAAGTAAAGAAAATAAGGGTTTTTTTGAAAAATTTTTTCAATTATTTAGTTAAAAGTGTTTTTTCTAGTAATATTTGTTGTTTTTAAAATTCATTAAAAGCAACTTAAAAGACGAATGTGTCTTATTTAACTCAAAAAACAATTAAAAATAATGTTTCATTTAATGGTGTAGCGTTACACAGTGGATTAGATGTGAATATATGCATTAAACCAGCTGAGCCAAATTTTGGAATAGTTTTTAAAAGAGTTGATTTCAAAGAAAATAACTTAGTTTACCCAAATTTTATGAACGTCACTAATACTTCATTAAATACAACCATTGAAAATGGATTTGGAGTTAAAGTTTCAACAATTGAACATTTGATGGGAGCGTTGTTTGGATTAGGAATTGATAATGCATTAATAGAAATAGATAATGAAGAAGTTCCAATTCTAGATGGATCTGCAAAAGAGTTTATTGAAAAGATTATTAGTTCTGGACTAGTAGTTAGTGAGTCTCCAATTAAAATTATCAAAATTAAAAAAGAAATTAAATTTACAGATGGTGAGAGATTTATTTCCATAGAGCCATCTACTTTAAGCTTAGACATAGATTTTGAACTTAAGTATAAAAATCCAATAATTGGAAATCAAAAAAATAAAGTTAAAGTTTTTGAAGATGATTTGACTGACGTTTATAATTCAAGAACATTTTGCTTGTTTGAAGATATTGAGTTAATTAAGAAAAATGGACTTGCAAAAGGTGGAAGTTTGCAAAATGCAATAGTAGTTAAAGATCATGAAATTTTAAATCCTGAAGGTTTAAGAAATGATAAAGAATTTGTTAATCATAAAATACTTGATTGTATTGGAGATCTTTATACATCTGGCTATAGGGTGATTGCTAAAATTAAATGCTCTCAAGGAGGTCATTATCTTACAAATCAACTACTTAGAAAAGTATTTCAAAACAAAGACAATTTTTCAATTATAGAAATTAAAGAAAAAAATCTGCCACATTCTCTAATAAATAAGCAATTGCTAAGATCTATAGCATAGTTATAAAGATAAGTTTAAATTTTCATGTGTATTAGTATAATTACAAAATGGTAATTAATAAGTTTTTATATATTTTTATTTTAATAATTTTGCTTAGCTCATGTGCAAAAGAAAATTCAAAAAATAAAATTTTAAAAGAAAAAAGTTTAAATTTACAAGTTTTAGAAACTTATAAGGAGGGATTAAAATCACTTGAAAGTGGCGATAGTTTATTTGCTGCAAAAAAATTTAATGAAGTTGAAATTTTATTTCCTTACTCAGAATGGGCTCCTAAATCAGCATTAATGGCAGCTTATTCCTATTATGCGCAAGATTACTATTTAGATACAATAACTGAAATTGAAAGATTTATAAGAGTATACCCTAAAAATAAAGATCTGGATTATGCATATTATCTGTTAGCAATTTCATATTATGAACAAATTGTAGATGAAAAAAAAGATTTACAATCAATTTTAAATGCTAGGAAATATTTTAATTTTATAATAAAAAATTTCCCAAATACTGAGTACTCTAGAGATTCAGCTTATAAATTAGATCTTGTAAATGATATACTAGCTGCAAAAGAAATGTATGTTGGAAGATACTATTTTGAAAAAAAAAGTTGGATTTCGGCGATTAAAAGGTTTCGAACAGTTATAGATGAATATGAAACAACTATATTTACTCAAGAAGCATTACACAGACTAGTTGAAATTTATTATATTATTGGCTTAGAGAATGAAGCAAAAAAATATGCAGAACTATTAGGATACAATTATCAATCATCAGCTTGGTACGAAAAGTCATATATTATTTTTAATAATTCTTATAAAATTGAAAAAAATTTATTAAATAAAAATAAAAAATCTAATATTGTATTAAGAAAACTTGAGTCTCTACTTGAACGAGATGAGTAAAATTAAAATTAAAAAAATATATAAAGAAAAAATAAATCTACTTAATAAACATAATAAATCCTATTATGACGAAAGTAGTCCTAAAATTTCTGATGAAGCGTATGATGAACTGAAAAAGGACATTTTATTATTAGAAAAAAATTATTCATTTTTGGTATCAAAAATATCCCCATCATTAATTGTAGGTTATAAGCCATCAAAAAATTTTCATAAAGTTTTGCATAAAGTACCAATGCTTTCGTTGGCAAATGCTTTTGGAAAAGAAGACCTAATTAATTTTGAAAAAAAGATATTAAATTTTTTATCTAAAAATAATGATTTTAATCTTTCTTACAGTGCAGAGCCAAAGATTGACGGAATATCAGCTTCATTAATATACAAAAATGGTGAGTTTAAAACTGGGTTATCGAGAGGAGATGGAAAAGAAGGTGAAGATATAACAGTTAATCTTTCAACCATAAAAGATATTCCAAAAAAAATTGAGTCTATAGATTTTCCTGAGGAAATTGATATCAGAGGTGAAGTATTTATTCAAAATAGTGATTTTGAAAATTTAAAAGAAAAATTTGCAAATCCAAGAAATGCAGCGTCAGGATCACTACGACAAAAAAACTCAGAGGATACAAAAAAAATTCCCTTAAAATTCATTGCTTATACTTACGGTTATGAAAAAGGTCTTAAGGTAAAAAATCAAACAGATTTTTTAAAAAATTTAAATGATTGGGGTTTTAAAACAAATCCATTAAATAAATTAGTTACAGGTGTTGACAATTTATTGATTAATTATTTAAAAATAGAAAACGATAGAGCAAAAATTGATTTTGATATTGATGGTATAGTTTATAAAATTAACGACTTTGAACTACAAAAAAGACTTGGGAATGTTGCAAATTCACCAAGGTGGGCCATTGCACATAAATTTGCCTCTAATAAAGCCATTTCTAAAATTCTTAATATCGAAATTCAAATTGGAAGAACAGGAGCTTTAACACCAGTTGCAAAAATCAAGCCAATTAATATTGGTGGAGTAGTGGTATCTAATGCAACTTTACATAATGAAGATGAAATTGATAGAAAAGATATAAGAATTGGAGATTTAGCAACTATTGAACGAGCTGGAGATGTAATACCTCATATACTTTCAGTTGATAAAACTAAGAGAGATAAAAAATTATTAAAATTTATTTTTCCTAAAAAATGTC
Source organism: Candidatus Pelagibacter sp. (assembly GCA_028097645.1). The sequence goes on from JAOHEU010000037.1 coordinate 3,174, forward strand.
CTTCATGTGGCTCTAAAACAATTAAAGAATTTAATAATATTACAAAAAAAGAAGATGCAGTAAGAAGATGCTCTAGTGAAGGATATGATTGTGAGAAAATTGCAATAGAAAAATTAAAACATTTTGTTTCTAAAGAAGCTTTTAATATTGATGGCTTTGGTAAAAAAATAGTAGAAAACTTTTGGAAACTCAATTTAATAAAATTACCACAAGATATATTTAATTTGGATTTTAAAAAAATAGAAAATCTTGAAGGTTGGGGCAAACAATCAACAGAAAATTTAAAATATTCTATTAATCAAAGAAAAAATATTTCTTTAGAAAGGTTAATCTATTCGCTAGGTATCAGACATATTGGTTTAGAAAATGCAAAAATTTTATCAAAATATTTTAAATCATTTTCAAGCTTCATTAATTTTTCCTATGAAGTAAATTCAGATGATATATTGAATATTGATGGAATTGGAGAAACTCAGTTGCGGTCAGTAAAAAATTTTTTTAACAATAAAGTAAATCTAAATATTTTAAAAGACTTACAAGAAATTTTAGAAGTAAAAAATGCAGTTACAAAACAAAAAAATGGACTATTAAATGAAAAAACATTTATGGTAACTGGAAAACTAAATGAAATTAGTAGAGCAGAAGTAAAATCTTTAATAGAGGAAAATTCTGGATCTTCAGTAAGCACTGTTAGTAAAAAATTAAATTATTTAATCATCGGTGATAAACCAACCAAAAAGAAAGTGGATAAGGCAAAAGAACTAAAGATTACTATATTAAATCAAAGCCAATTTTTGAAAATGTTAAATATAACTAGCTAGCCATTTTCTCTCGTTAGGAGAAAGATATTTTGAAAGTTTTGAGTATACATCCAAATGATATTTAAAGAGATAATCTTTTTCTGATTTTGTTAATAAATTAAAATTAATTAAATCTTTTTCTATTGGAGCAAGAGTTAAATTTTCAAAGAATATTTTTTTCTTAACCTTTTTTACAAAAACAAGATTTTCTATTCTAATCCCATAAGAACCTTTTTTATAATAACCTGGTTCATTACTTAAAATCATACCCTCTTGAATTTTTATTTTATTTAGTTTGGAAATTGATTGAGGTCCTTCGTGAACGTTTAAAAAGAAACCAACTCCATGTCCAGTTCCATGAGCATAATCTAATTTACTTTCTTTTAAATATTTTCTGGCTCTTCTATCTATTTTTATACCAGTATCATCTAACTTTAAGTCTGTATTTGCTACAGCTATGTGTCCTTTTAAAACTTTAGTGAAAATATTTTTGATACTTGACTTTTGCTTGGTAAAACAGATGGTTCTAGTAACATCAGTAGTGCCATATTTATACTGACCACCGGAGTCACATAAAAAAATATCACCTTTTCTTATTGTTCTACAGCTACCTTTTTTAGCCCTATAATGAACAATTGCACCATTTCCACCTGTTCCTGCAATTGTTTCAAAACTTGGATATAAATATTTGTTATTTTTTTTTCTAAATTTTTCTAATTTTATTTGAGCATCAACTTCTGTAATCTTTTTTTTATTAACTTTTTTAATCCAATAAATAAATTTAGTTAATGCTACACCATCTATAACATGTGAGCTAATTGTGTTATCAATTTCAGTATTATTTTTTATAGCCTTTAAAAGATAAGTAGGATCTTCTCTTTTAATAATCTTAAATTTAGATTTAATAATATTTTCATAAAAAACTGAACAAGATTTATTATCAATTATAAAATTTTTACCATTTAAGCTCAAAATTTTTTTGGGTAAATCACTTGTGTCAACTATTTGATTTTTATTAATTATTTTTTCTTTTATTAATTTTTTAGCTTTATTAAACTCAGTTATCAAAAATATTTTTTTTGATTTATTAATGATTAATCTTGAATTTGGTACAGGACTATTTGGGCCATCATTGCCTCTAATATTTAAAATCCAAGCTACATTCTCTGGAGCTGTTACAAATAAATTATCGGCTTTATTTTTTTTCAAGTAATCTGCAATTTTATTAATTTTTGATTTACTATTTTCCCCAACAATTTCATCTTTGAGTGAAAAAAAAGG
>JAOHEU010000038.1 GCA_028097645.1 Candidatus Pelagibacter sp.
TTATTTGTATCTTCTTCTATAGCTTCAATTAATTCGTCAACTTCTTCTAAAACTTTTGCTTTGCTAAGCGCTTTATCAATAAGCAATTTATTTGTGTAAGACCCGTCTACAGGTGATGACTTTCTTTCTCGTGCAAGTTTTATTAAATTCTCTAATGTATTAAGCATACTAAATTCTAACAGGTATTCCTTTTGAATCCAGATATTCCTTGGCCTCTTTTACTGAGTGTTTTCCATAATGGAATATGGATGCAGCTAAAACTGCACTTGCATTTCCTAATTTAATTCCATCAACTAAATGATCTAAATTTCCTACTCCACCTGAAGCAATAACAGGAATATTTACCTTAGAAGATATCTTTGACATTAATTCAATATCGTAACCAACTTGTGTACCATCCCTATCCATCGAGGTTACTAGTAATTCTCCTGCCCCGCTATTTTCCATTTTTTTTGCAAATTCTATTGCATCAATTCCAGTATTATTTCTTCCACCGTGAGTAAAAATTTCCCATTTATCAGAATTTTTTTTAGCATCAATCGCAACAACAATACATTGTGAACCAAATTTTTTAGAACTTTGTATTACTACCTCTGAGTTTTGAACTGCTGCAGTATTGATTGACACTTTGTCTGCACCACAATTTAGTAATTTATTGATATCATCAACACTTCTGACACCTCCCCCAACTGTCAAAGGAACAAAACATTTCTTAGATGTTTTCTCAACTACATCATAAATAGTCTCTCTATTTTCATTTGAGGCAGTAATATCTAAAAAACAGATTTCATCAGCTCCACCATCAGAATAAAATTTTGCTTGTTCAACTGGATCACCTGCATCTTTTAAATCTACAAAATTAATACCTTTAACTACACGTCCATTTTTAACATCTAGACATGGAATTATTCTATTTTTAAGCATCTAATTCCTTAACTAATTCCTCTAATTTAATATCACCATCATAGATAGCTTTTCCAACTATTATACCCTCGATATTACTATTATTTAATTCCTTAGCTTTTTTAATATCATCAATAGATGAAACTCCACCTGAAATAATTACAGGGCAATTCGATATGTTGGCAACTTTTGCTGTTTCTTCAAAATTAGGACTTTGCTTCATCCCATCTCTATTAATATCAGTATAAATCAATCTGCTAGCACCATATTCATTAACTTCTTTCAAGTAGTCTAAGGTTAATTGATTAGATTTTTCCTTCCAGCCAGATACAGATAAATATCCATCTTTTGCATCCAAGCCTAAAGCAATTTTATTTGGAAAATTTTCACATGCTACTTTTAAAAAGTTTTTATCTTTTATAGCAGCACTTCCTAAAATTACTTTCTCAACACCAGCATCCGTATATCTTTTAATGCTCTCAAAATTTCTTACTCCTCCACCAATTTCGATTTTAAGATCAAATTTAGAAACTATTTCTTGAATAATATCCAAATTAACTGTCTCACCAGTAAGAGCACCATCTAAATCAACTATATGCAGATTTTTAAAACCATGATCCTTGTATTTAGCTGCTTGTTCCACAGGTGACATTTCATATTCAGTTTTGTTGTCAAAGTCTCCTTTAACCAATCTCACACATTTTTTTTCTTTAATATCAATCGCAGGAAATATTTTCATTTTATAAATTTAAAAAATTTTGAATTATTTTAAGCCCAGTTTTATCACTTTTTTCTGGATGAAACTGAGTTCCAAAAACGTTTTCTTTTTCAATAGAACATACAATATTTGATGAATAATCTGTTGTTGATGAAATTACGCTTTTATCTTCAGGTATAAATTCGTAACTATGAACAAAATACATATGGGTGTTATTTTCTATATTTTTAAAAATCTTACTATCTTTTAAAATATTTATTTGGTTCCAACCTATGTGAGGGAGTTTATATTTTCCGTTTTGATTATCTATTTTTGACACCTTGCCTGATATCCAACCTAAGCCTTTGGTTTCTGTTTCTTCATAACCAATGTCTGCAAACATTTGTAGTCCAACACAAATTCCAAGGAGAGGTTTTTTATTATTAATTGCAAATTCATTTAATGTATCAACCAATCCATTAATACTGTTTAATGCATCCACACAACTCTTGAACGAACCCTGCCCTGGTAATACTACCTTATCGCTAGATTTGATCTTATTTAAATCTGAAGTAACTTCGATTTTTACTTTATTTTTAGCAACCTCACTAAATGAGTTTATTACCGAGCTTATATTGCCCGAATTATAATCAACAATTGTGACGTTCATTAAACTTATAGTGAGCCTTTAGTTGATGGAATACTTTTTTTACTTCTTGGATCCATCTCCAATGCTTCTCTCAATGATCTTGCTAATGCTTTATAACAAGACTCTATTATGTGATGACTATTATCTCCATAAATGTTTTCAACATGCATCGTAATTCCAGCAGATTGAGAAAATGCTTGGAACCATTCTTTAAATAGTTCTGTGTCCATTTCTCCAAGTTTTTCCACTTTTAATTTTACTTTCCAAATTAAATAAGGTCTGTTTGAAACATCTATAGCAACTCTAGTTAACGTTTCATCCATTGGAATAACTCTGTGTGCATATCTTTTAATCCCTACAAATTTTTTTGCAGCTTTTTTTAAAGCTTCTCCAATTGCAATACCTGTGTCTTCTGTGGTGTGGTGAAGATCAATGTGTGTATCACCTTTTGCCTTAACTTTTAAATCTATCAATGAATGCTTTGATAATTGCTCAAGCATATGATCTAGGAAACCTATACCGGTATCAATTTGGTATTTACCTTTTCCATCAATATTAACCTCAACACTGATGCTAGTTTCTTTTGTTTTTCTGGATACTTTTCCTTTTCTAGCCATATATTTTAGAGGTATACATACATAATCGCTCTATATCAATATTAGTATGAACACTTGAAGTATCAAAAATAGTTACCATTTATCAATCATGACAACAATTGTACTAGTTAGAAAAAATAATGAAGTAGTGGTAGCTGGAGATGGACAAGTAAGTATGGGTAATACTGTTGTCAAAAGCACAGCTTCAAAAATAAGAAAAATTGAAAAAAGAGATGTCGTAGCAGGTTTTGCAGGATCTACTGCTGATGCATTAACATTATTTGAAAGATTAGAGGCCAAAATTGAAAAGCATGCAGGTAATCTATCAAGAGCAGCTGTTGAATTAGCAAAGGATTGGCGAACTGATAAGTATTTAAGAAGATTAGAAGCACTGATGGCTATAGGAGATAAAGATAATAGTTATATTATTTCTGGAACTGGTGATGTTTTAGAACCTGAAGGTGATGTAATTGGAATTGGATCTGGTGGTAACTACGCACTGGCTGCTGGAAAAGTTTTAATGGAAACAGATAAAAGTGCAGAAGAAATTGCAAAAAAAGCAATAAAAGTTGCTTCTGAAATTTGTGTATTTACTAATGATAATATTAAGGTTTTAAAAATTTAATGGAAAACTCAAACGTAACTCCTCTAGTTCCCAAAGATAAAAACGCTAAAAAAGAAAATTCTTTGGTAAGTTCACTATCTCCTAGAGAAATTGTTTCTGAACTAGATAGATTTGTTGTAGGACAAAATAAAGCTAAAAAAGCAGTAGCAGTTGCATTAAGAAATAGATGGCGGAGGCAAGCACTAAAAGGTGAAATGAAAAATGAAGTTTTACCAAAAAATATTTTAATGATTGGACCAACTGGTGTCGGTAAAACAGAAATTTCTAGAAGATTATCAAAATTAGCAGAAGCTCCTTTTGTAAAAGTTGAAGCAACAAGATTTACAGAAGTAGGGTATGTTGGAAGAGATGTTGAACAAATAGTAAGAGATTTGATTGAGATAGCTATTGGCATGGAAAAAGTAAAAATGAGAAAAGAAGTTCATGCCCAAGCACAAAAATCAGCTGAAGAAAAAGTTTTAGATGCTTTAGTTGGTAAAAAAGCAAGTTTAGCAACAAGAGAAAGTTTCAGAAAAAGACTTAGAAATGGTGATCTTGATGATAATGAAATAGAAATTGCTGTAAGCGACAGTGGATCAAATAATACTTCATTTGAAATTCCTGGAATGCCTGGAGCTAACGTTGGCATGATCAACATCGGTGAAATGATTGGAAAATCAATGGGTAATAAAGAAAAAAAGAAAAAAATGACCGTAAAAGAGTCCCATGAAATTTTAATTAATGATGAGGCAGATAAATTAATTGAACAAGATAAGATTATTAAAGCTGCAAAATTATCAACTGAAAATAATGGAATAGTATTTTTGGATGAAATAGATAAAATTTCCGCAAGAACAGATAGGGTTGGTGGAGATGTTTCTCGTGAAGGTGTTCAAAGAGACTTGTTACCGTTAATTGAGGGAACCACTGTAAATACAAAACACGGACCAATTAAGACTGATCATATTTTATTTATTGCTTCCGGAGCATTTCAGCTTGCAAAACCATCTGATCTTCTACCTGAACTTCAAGGACGTCTACCTATAAGAGTTGAGCTAGAGGCGTTAACTAGTGACGATTTCAAAAGAATACTAAGAGAACCAGATTTCAGTTTAATTAAGCAATATGTGGCGTTATTAAAAACTGAAAATGTTGATCTTGAGTTTTCAGATGATGGTATCGATACTATTGCAAATATTGCTTCTGAGGTAAATGCAACTGTTGAAAATATTGGGGCTAGGAGACTTCATACAATAATTGAAAAAATTTTAGATGAAATCAGTTTTACTGCA
>JAOHEU010000039.1 GCA_028097645.1 Candidatus Pelagibacter sp.
CATTTAAAGATAAATAATAAACTTCATTAATAAATTTTTCCTCTTGAATTGAAAAAGTTTCAATCATACTTTTGATTAAACTAATTGGTGTTTTGCTTAGTTTTTTTTGATCTTGTGTTTGCAATATGGATAAAATCAATCTGTTAAATGCCTGGGCAAAACCTTCATCAATAATCTTGTTTTTTTCAAAATTAATCTCAAAAGGAGTAGATATTTCTATATCATTGACTGAGAAAGTCTTTGCTTGAATATTTTCTGTGGAAAAAAAAATATTTATCAAAGCAAGTAAGCAAAAATGAATATATAATCTTTTATAATTAAAAAGTTTAATATTAAATTTCATAAAACATATTAATGAATAATAAATTAATAACCTATAAAAAAAGTGGAGTTAACATAAATGCTGCTGATAAATTTGTTAATTTCATTTCATCTGTTTCATCAAAAAAAAAGGGCAAAAAAAAGTTTTCAAATATTGGTGGTTTTGGTTCAATATCAGACATTCCAAATCACATAAAACAACCTAAAATTGTTGCTTGCACAGATGGTGTTGGTACTAAAGTTGAAATCGCAAACATGCTTAATAAATATGACACTATTGGAATTGATTTAGTTGCAATGAGTGTAAACGATTTAATTGTTCAAGGTGCAAAGCCCATACTATTTTTAGATTATATTTCTATAAATAAAATTGATTTAAAAAAATTAAAATCAATCATCAAAGGTATCGTAAAAGGATGTAAATTATCTAGTTGCGAATTAGTTGGTGGTGAAACAGCTGAAATGCCAGGCACATATGAAAAAGGTAAATTTGATATTGCAGGTTTTGCGGTTGGGATAGTTGGTAAAAATAAAATTTTAAGTAAAAATAAAATTAAAAATAATGATTTGATTTTAGCTATACCCTCAAGTGGTCTTCATTCAAATGGATACTCTTTAGTACGTTATCTTCTTAAACAGAAAAAAGTCGATATTAAAAAAAATATTTTTTTAAAAAAAGAGCTAATCAAACCAACTAAAATCTATGTAAATGAAGTTTTAAAATTAGTAGATAAAAATTTGATTAATGGATGTGCCAATATTACTGGGGGAGGTTTAGCTGATAATATTCAAAGAGTTATTCCAGATAATTTCACAGCAGAAATAAATTTAGACTTAATAAAAACATCTAAAATTTTTAAATGGCTTCATAAAAAAGGAATATCAGATAAAGAAATGCTTAAAACTTTCAATTGTGGTGTTGGTTTTTGTTTAATCATTAACCCAAAAAAGTTAAATCAAATTAAAAAATATTTTACAAATAATTATAAACCTTATGTAATAGGAAAAATTACTAAAAATTTTAAAGAAAAAGTTAAACTAAATGGCTCAGTTAACTGGATCTAATAGAATAAATATAGCAGTTTTTATTTCAGGAACAGGCAGTAATTTAAAATCTCTTATCAAATTTTCAAAACTTAAAAATTCACCAATAATTATTAAAATGATTATTTCTAATAATTATAAAGCAAAAGGCTTACAATATGCAAATATTTACAAAATTAAAAAAAAAGTATTTGATTTTAAAAACACTTTATCTGAGAAAAAAGTTATCAATGAATTAAAAAAAAATAACATTCATTTAATTTGTCTTGCAGGTTTTATGAAAATTTTATCAAAAAGTTTTATTAAGAATTTTAAAGGTAAAATTCTTAATATTCACCCTTCCCTTCTTCCGAAATATAAAGGATTAAATACTCATGAAAGAGCAATTAGAAATAAAGATAAATATTCAGGTTGTACTGTGCACTTTGTAAATTCTAGACTTGATTCTGGCGAAATTATTTATCAAAAAAAAGTAAGAATTAAAAAAGTTGATACTCCTAGAACTTTAGCAAAAAGGATTTTAATCCAAGAACATAAGCTATATCCAGTTGCTATAATTAAAGCACTTAGTCTTTAAAAAAGAAATCTATTTCAATTTTTGCATTTTCAACACTATCAGATCCGTGTACAGAATTTTTATCAATAGAAATTCCATATTTTTTTCTAATAGTTCCTTCTTCTGCATCATTTGGGTTGGTAGCACCCATTAATTCTCTATTACCCAATACTGCATTTTCTTTTTCAAGAACCATAACTACAACTGGCCCAGAGGACAGATAAGCACAAAGATCATTGTAAAAGGGTTTTGTCTCATGAACCTTGTAAAATTTTTCAGCCTCTGATTTTTCAATTTGAATTTTTTTTTCTTTTACAATTGAAAATCCTTTATTTTTAAACATTTCCTTTATTTCATTATCTAAATTTCTTTCAACAGCATCTGGCTTAATAATTGATAATGTTTGTTCAATATTACTCATAATCATCCTCTATTAGTTTATTTAATAATCTTACACCGTAACCTGTCGCACCACCTGAATTTAACGCTCCACCATATTTTGAAAAAGCCATACCAGCTATATCAAGGTGTGCCCAAGGTGTTTTGTTTAAAATAAATCTTTGTAAAAATTGAGCTGCAGTAGTTGACCCTGCACCACCAACGTAATTAATATTTTGCATGTCTGCATTCTTAGAGTCTATTAATTTATCAAAATTTTTGTGTAGTGGCATTCTCCACAATTTTTCATCAACTTTATCTCCAGCTTTTATTAATTGATTTGATAGTTTGTCATCGTTTGAAAAAAGGCCAGCATACTCTGATCCAAGAGAAACTATAATTGCACCTGTAAGTGTAGCTAAATCAACCATAAATCTAGGTTTATATTTTTTTTCAGTGAAGGTAAGTGCGTCTGCCAAAACTAATCTACCCTCTGCATCTGTATTTAATATTTCAATTGTTTTACCACTATATGATTTAACTATATCCCCAGGTCTTTGAGCGTTTCCACCTGGCATGTTTTCTACAAGTCCCACAACACCAACAGCATTAATCTTTGCTTTTCTAATGGCTAAGTTTTTCATTAAACCAACAACTGTTGCTGAACCCGCCATGTCATAAGTCATATCTTCCATAAACTTGGCAGGCTTAAGTGAAATACCACCTGTATCAAAACAAACACCTTTTCCAACAAATGCTAATGGTTTAGAATTATTTTTTGCACCATTCCATTCCATTGTGACAAGATATGATCCTCTAATACTACCTTGGCCAACTCCAAGTAAAGCATTCATCCCAAGTTTTCTTAATTTTTTTTCATTATATATATTAATCTTCAATCCATATTTTTTAAGAGATTTTATTCTTTTTGCATATTCATCAGGATGTAAAATATTTCCAGGTTCTGAAACAAGATCTCTTGCAAAAAAAGTTCCCTCTTCTAATGCTTTAAATCTTAATTGATCTTGTGTGGATATTTTATTTTTATTTCCAATAATTTTTATGGAAACAATTTTTTTATTTTTTTTTGATTTATAGATATTAAATTCATAGGATTTTAGTTTTATACCATGCAAAAAATATCCTATAAAATTCTCTATCTTGCTACTAATAGTGTCTGAATTTATAAAATAATCATTTTTCTTATCATAATTCACATAACTATGAAACTTAGCTCCTAGATTCTCTACATCAGAAACTTTAATATCTTTCTTAATGGATACCAAAAATATTGTTTTTTTTGAGTTAATTTCAAACACAAGTAAATCTTTTGTTAAGTCACTATTTTTTAATAAGTCTGAAATGTAAGAAAATTCAAAGTTTGAAATATGTTTTTTTAAGCCACTAATATTGAATTTTTCGTCAACAAATAATACTAGATTAGATAAAATCTTTTTTTCACTACTATTTTTATAATTAATTTGGACTGTCATAAATTTTAAATACACTCTCAGTGGGTACGATGCTATATATGAATAAAAATACCAAATTTCAATGAAAAAAATATTATTTAGAAAAATTCTAATTGATTGCTTTAATTTCTTTTTAATAACGTTAATAAGCGCCAGCGTTATAATTTGGGTCTTCCAAGCAGTTAATTATCTGGATATCATGATAGAAGATGGTCGAAGCTTTTTTGTCTATACTTCTTATACATTATTAAACCTACCTAAAATTATTAGTAAAATATTTCCTTTTGCTTTATTTTTTAGTTTTTTTTTTATTTTAAACAAATACGAGTTAAGAAATGAGTTACTTATTTTTTGGACATTGGGAATTAATAAAATTGAATTTGTAAAATTTTTCGTAGCAATATCATTTTTAATAGTATTTTTGCAAATCACTCTAACTACACTAATTGTTCCAATGTCACAAAGTTATGCAAGAACATTAATAAAAACTTCAAATATTGACTTTTTTGAGTCTTTTATAAAACCAAAAAGATTTAATGACACAATAAATAATCTTACAATTTATGCAGATGAAAAAGATAAAGATGGAGTTTTAAAAAATATATATCTTAAAAAATCTACAACTCATGACAATTTTCAAATTACATACGCAAAAAAAGGTTTTTTTAAAAATATTAACGGAAATAATATTCTTGTACTTTATGACGGTGAGACAATTAATGTTGAAAATAAAAATATAATCAATTTTAAATTTTCAGAGTCAGATTTTGGTC